>JAKVCP010000059.1 GCA_022448925.1 Paracoccaceae bacterium | reverse complement strand
GACTACCTGGCGACCTGCACGTCGACCTTGATCGCAAAGGCGCGCTGTCCCCTTTGCAACCTAGAGGTCAACCCGGCATCAGCGCCCGGCGCGCTGACCTTAACTGCCATCAGCGCTTCATCCTTCTCCATGGCACGCAGGACAAAGCGGGGTGCCTCACCTTCTTGGAATAGGGGCTTGTCGTGCGTGAACGCGCCCTCGGGGATGGCATTCGCGGGCCATCGGACCAATCGAGTGTCGTCTTTGGCCAATTGCTCTCCGTAGGCCAGCTGACGGGTCGCAACATAGACGCCAACTGTGGGAACGATCTTGGCGCTGTTTTTTCGTTCTGCAGCCAAGGCGTTTTGGTATGCGCCTATGTGGTTTTTGGCCATGTAAGCGGCAAAACCCGCCAAGCCCAAACCCGCAATCAGGACCAATCCGAACATCAGTCTCATGTCTCTACCTCGTTACCTAATTCACGACCTTAAGTCACCGCAGTCTTTGATCAGACGTTGGAAACAGTATACGTGGTGATTGTGTCGAAAAGACGGACAAGTCTCGCAATGGCCATTTGGACAGGGTAAAATTATCCAAGAGTTTTAAATGCGTTAGTTCCAGGTCGCGCAGCTTTGCTCACTCTCAGAAGTCGTCTTCTGCGGTGATTGCAGTGCCTGCTGAATCCATCAATGAAAACGCTGAATTTTCGAGTGTGGTAAATGAAATGGCAGAGAGCCCTACAACAGCGGCCGTGATGACAATCCAGTCAACGGTCACTGCGCCGTGTTCGTCACTGAGAAATTTCAAGATATTGTTTTTCATGTCATCACCTTCACAAAAAAATGACGCGCAATCCGGGTCGGATAGCGCGTCTCGTTAGCTTGTTCGCATACGGTGCGCGGGACTTAGTTCGAGAAGTCGTTTTCGCCGGTTACCGCTGTGGCCGCCGCACTGATCAGCGTGCTCGAACTGGTTTCGATGGTCGAATAGGCGGCAATCGCGAGGCCAACGACGGCTGCGGTCAAAACGACCCAGTCAACAGTCACGGCGCCAGATTCGTCCTTGCGGAAATTGTTGATGAACTTGGTCATGGTTTTGTCTCCGTAATTTTGCTCTCGTCAGAACCGCGATCATCGCTTTGGCCGTCTCTCTCACTAGCCGGATTCCTGCGGTGCAGGGGACATATAGCCGTTGGAATTGGGCGTGATTGCGGCGCGAATGGTTCCATTTTCGTATACTGCTTAAAACTGTCCAAAATTTGAAAAGGCGCCCAAAAAATAGTTAAGTCACTGCAATTAAGTGATAAAAAATGAAGCAAGAAGGGCCTTGTCGATGCGAGTGCTTTTTTGTGAATTCCGCATTGGCGACGATCTAGGAAACCAGGCGGTTTTGTGCAAAGGTCGTCAACAAAATACAAATCGTCGAAATGAGGCAAAGGTGAGAATCGTTACGTGGTCCGCTGCGCTTTTGATCGCAGTCGGCATGAACAGCGCATCGGGATGGGCCGAGACGCCGGCTCCATTCCCAGAGTTTTCCGCAAAGCGGGTCTCGCCCCCGCAGCAGGGTGCGAAAAAGCGGATTACCGTGCAAATCACGACGCCGGTCGCGCGAGCTGCCGGTGCCGATGACGTCCGTGCCGATACTGTGTTGGTTGAGGATGGTTCTGTGCCGGGATCTGCGAGGTATGACTGGTTCTGGGATACGATATCGCCTGATATTGCACAGTCTGGACCAGGACGGCTGGAACCTGCACTGAGTGCCTTGGCCAAAGGACCGGACGGATCCCATGTGCCTGCGCCGCGTCTGCAAGACCTGCAAGGCATCGCAATGTCACGCGGTCTGGATATCCTGCGTTCTACGGTTGGTACCGAGGTGTCGCCAGCCCTGGTTTTGGCAGTGATCGCAGTTGAGTCCGGGGGGCGCCCTGATGCCGTCAGCGCTGCGGGCGCGCAGGGGTTGATGCAACTGATGCCAGCTACAGCGGAACGGTTTGGCGTTATCGATGCCCTGTCACCCGAGGACAATATCAAAGGTGGCGTGGCCTTTCTGGATCTGCTGATGCGCAGGTTCCAAGCGGATCCGATCATGGTCCTGGCTGGATATAATGCTGGTGAAACCGCCTTGGCCGACCATGCAGGCGTACCGCCTTTTGCCGAAACCCGTGACTATGTGCCCAAGGTTCTGGCGGCCTATAAGGTGGCCAAAGGGTTGTGCGTGACGCCGCCAGAGCTGATCACGGACGGCTGTATTTTTGTGGTCAACGCCAGTTAGCCTGAGTTCAGAACCGCTCCGGGGTTCATGATCCCATTCGGGTCCAGCGCGGCTTTGATGGCGTGCATGGCCTTCAGGTGCGTTGGATCTGAATAGCGCTCCAGATCGGTTACCTTCAGGCGGCCGATCCCGTGTTCGGCGCTGACCGACCCGTCATAGTCATGCACAAGGTCATGCAAGGTTTGCTTGACTGCATCACGCAGATTGCGAAAGTCATCGCGGCTGCGCCCATGCGGTGGAAAGACATTGTAGTGCAGGTTGCCGTCACCCAAATGTCCGAAACAGTTGATCCTGAAATCCCCCAGTTTGGCAATTGCGGCGCGACCGTCTTCGATGAACGACGGGATGGCGCTGATCGGGACAGAGATATCGTGGCTAGAGACAGAGCCAATGCGTCTGTTGGCTTCGGGAATGTTTTCACGCACTGCCCAAAATTCAGCCCGTTGCGCTTTGGACTGTGCAACAAGACCATCCTGGGCAAGGCCCGCCTCACAGGCGGCCTCGAACAGGGTCTCAAGGGCCTCGGCGGGCGAAATGCCTTTGGCCACACCAATATCTGTCAGAACAGACCATTCGGGCAGGTCGTCAAAGGGAAGACGAAGATCGGGCAGAGTGGCTTGCAGAAATTCCAGGCCCGTCCGGTGTATCAACTCGAATGCAGAGATGGTTTCGCCAAGGTGTGACCGGGCAAGCGCCAGCAAGTCGATGGCTGACTGGGCACTGGGGACAACGAAAAATGCAGTCCCCGAAGCCGCCGGGATGGGGTGAAGTTTCAGGGCGGCTGCAGTGATCACGCCCAGCGTGCCTTCGGCACCGATCAGCAGATTGCGCAAATCGTATCCGGTGTTGTTCTTGCGCAGCCGTTTCAGCCCATGCCAGATTTGCCCGTCGGGCAGAACGGCCTCTAACCCAAGGCACAGGTCGCGTGCGTTGCCATAACGCAAAACGTTCACGCCGCCCGCATTGGTTGCCATCAGCCCGCCAATACGCGCTGTCCCCTCAGAGGCGAGGGACAGGGCAAACAGCCTGTCTGCCTTCTGGGCGGCGGCTTGAACATCGGCCAGGATGGCGCCGGCCTCGGCGATCATGACGTTTTCGGTCTCATAGACCGCACGGATCGCGGACATCCGTTCCAGCGAAAGAATCAGCGGGCGCGCCCCGCCTTCTGCAACCTGTCCGCCCACAAGTCCGGTACCGCCTGCATAGGGAACAAGCCCAACACCCGCTTGGCCGCAATAGCGTACGATCGCTGCAACGTCCTCTCGTGTCCGGGGCAGGGCGACCCATTCCGCTGATCCGCGCCACCGCCCGCGTGGTTCTTCCAGATACCGCGCGTCCGCCGATTTTAGGGTGTTTTCCGGAAGAACTGAGGACAGACCGTCGATGAAGGTGCCATCGGCAGGGGTCAGGGGCATGAGATTTTCCTGGTAGGATGTGATTTGCGCACATTAGGTTAATTTCACAAGAGGCAAAAGCCCCTCAGGTATCGTCATCGCGCAGCCATTCCGGCCTCAGAACGACTACGGTTGGACGACTGGGAAGCGAGCGAAGTGACACCTCTATGGATCCGCTGTCACGGATATCAATGTCGAACTCTTCCTTCATCCCGTCGAGAAACGTTCCAAGCCCATAGTCGCTGAACCAATGCATCGGAATCACAATGGACGAGCGCAGTCGTTGCAAGATTCGGATCATGGTGGGAAGCGGCACAGTCATCCCTCCGTCAACCGGCGCCATCACCACATCAAGTCGCCCGATGGCGGCATATTGCGCGTCACTTGGTTCATGATGCAGGTGTCCCAGGTGGCCAATACAAAGACCCGCGATCTCGAAAACAAAGATCGAATTGCCCTTGTCCTCTTGCCCGCCAAACTCGGACCGGATGTCGGTCGAAATATTTCGGATCAGCATATCGCCGAGGTCAAGGTGATGCGTGATTCCCTGTCCAAACGGCCCCCATCCGCGCAAGACGTGGGGAATGGCGGGATCTGGGTTGGCCGTCCAGTGGCTGGAATGCGCGTGGTTCATTGTGACGATGTCAGGGATCATCGTGGTGGTGCCGTAAAAGCCTGTGAAATCGGTGATTGCGTTCAGCCCGCTGGTCGACCGAATAAGAAATGCGGCATGTGCGATATACTGAAGCCGCACTGTATGGTTCGGCAGCGGATCCGACCAGTTGGCCTTATGAAGGTACTTTAGTCCGGGTGCGGACTCGGCAACTGCAATACAGTGGCTGGGTCGCCGGATATCCTGTGCTGTGGCAGCGGCGGCCATCAGCACCAAAACAAGCGTAATACGGAACATGGCACCACCTCCTGTATCCAGAGGATAGTGCAGGGTTGCGCTGTCTCAAATCGAAATGTCAGAGTGCACCCGATCGACCCCGTCGATCGTTGCGCAGCGCGGCGTATAGCACATGTGTCCGCCAGCGCCCGTTGATTTGAAGGTAGCTTTGGGCAACGCCTTCATACTTGAAACCTGACCGCTCTAGCAGGCTGCGTGAGGCGGTATTTTCAGGCAGGCAGGCGGCCTCGATCCGGCTAAGGTCAAGACGGGTAAAGGCATAATGCACGACAGACCCGATGGCTTCGCGCATGTAGCCCTGACGGGCGAATTGTTCACCGGTCCAATACCCCAATGTGCCCGCCTGCGCTGGGCCTTTGCGGATATTGTCCAGGGTGATCGCCCCCAACAGCGTTTCGTCCGACCGGCGGATCAGGAACAACGGAAAAGCGGTGCCATTCGAAATCGCGCGGTTGGCCCAATAGACGCGGTTGGTAAAGGCCTTGCGCGTCAGGTGGTCGCGCGCCCAGCTTGGTTCCCATGGTGTGAGAAACGCTTCGCTGGATTGGCGCAGGTTCGACCAGCTTTGATAGTCGCTGTGCTGCGGTGGTCGCAGGTCCATCCGGTCAGTGGGGATCCGAACTTTGCGACGGCTTAGCAGCATCAGGCAGCCCGGCGCACCTGCAGATCGTCAAGTGAGGGTGCGCTTGATACCGGGCCGTAAAGCGCCATGGCCGCGGGCGCCTTGCAGGCCAGCTGGGCTGCAAAGTCGCGCACGTCGTCACATGAGACCGCGTCAATTTTGGTCACCGCATCTTCGATCGGCGGGACCTTGTCCCAGATCTGCACCATGCGAGCCATGCGTTCCGCCCGCGACGACGGGCTTTCAAGGCCCATCAGCAGTCCGGCCTTCATCTGAGCACGCGCGCGGGCCACTTCGGCCTCTGACATATCGTCTGCTGCACGCTTCATTTCGTCGATCGTCAAGGTGGTCAGACCGGCCAGCTCTTCGCCGCTGGTGCCGGCATAGATCGTGGTCATGCCTGTGTCGGCATATGCTCCGGACTGGGCAAAGATGGTGTAACACAGGCCGCGCTTTTCGCGCGCCTCCTGAAACAGCCGGCTGGACATCCCACCGCCAAGTGCGGTCGAATAGATCTGGGCGGTGTAGAAGGCCGGGTCCCGATACCCGGGGCTTTCGAAAGCCAGTGCAAAATGCGCCTGCTCAAGTGTCTTTTCCTGACGGCTTTCGCCACCGGCAAACCGTGCTTTCTCGGCCGTGTGAGCAGGGCGCGCCGCCATGCTGCCAAACAGCATCTCGGCCTGTCGGACGATCAAATCGTGGTCCACACCGCCGGCCGCCGATAAGATCAGCTGGTCGGGACCGTAATGTTCAGCCACAAAGCCGGACAGGTCATCCCGGCTGAATGTGGCCACTTGGCCTGCCTCGCCAAGGATGGTCCGGCCCAGCGGCTGCTCTGGGTAGGCTTTGGCCTGGAGCCAGTCAAAGATCACGTCATCAGGGGTATCAAGCGCCTGGCCGATTTCCTGCAGGATCACGCCGCGTTCGACCTCAATCTCGGCGGGGTCAAACACCGGATTGAGCAGAATATCGGCGATCACGTCCAGCGCCAGGCCGACATCCGCCTTTAGCACCCTGGCGTAATAGGCCGTCACTTCGCGGGACGTGTAGGCGTTGATATAGCCCCCCACGTCCTCGATGCTTTCGGCGATCTGCAGGGCCGAACGTGTTTTCGTGCCTTTGAATGCCATATGCTCAAGGAAATGCGCAATGCCATTCTGCTCTATGCGCTCATGCCGGCCACCAGCGCCCACCCAGATGCCAAGCGTGGCCGATTGCAGGCCCGGCATATGTTCGGTGACGATTCTGAACCCATTGGGCAGGGTGGCTGTTTGGATTGTCACTTGGCGCGTCTTTCCCGAATAAGATCTTCCAGCGTGCCCAAGTCATTTGCAACCCGGGTCACGCGCTCTGAACGCTCATACAGGTCTGCCATCCGATGGGGAAGAGGCGGACGGATGCCAGATGCATTTTCCACAGCATCAGGGAATTTCGCCGGATGCGCGGTGGCCAAAGTGATCATCGGTGTCGCCGGATCGCGCAGGTCCTCGGCGACTTTGACGCCGATGGCGGAATGCGGGCACAGCAGCTCGCCCATTGTGGAGTGTGATGCTGCGATCTGGTGCAATGTTTCGTCTTCGCCTACGCGCCCACTGTCAAAATGCGCGCGCAGAGCCTGCAGCGCCTCTGGGCTGACGTGAAATCCGCCCTCTGAAAGGTCGCTCATCAGGTGCGCCACCGCGCCACCGTCGCGATCATAGGCATCAAAAAGCGCGCGTTCAAAATTTGAGCTGACCTGAATATCCATAGAGGGCGACACCGATGGATGCACATCAGTGGTCTGGTAGCCGCCAGTGCTCAGGCAGCGGTGCAGAATGTCATTCTGGTTGGTTGCCACAATCAGCCTGTCAATTGGCAAGCCCATCTGCTTGGCGATGTAGCCGGCAAAGATGTCGCCGAAGTTGCCGGTGGGTATGGTGAAGCTGATCTTGCGCTTTGGGGCGCCAAGGCTGACGGCAGAGGAAAAGTAGTAGACTACCTGTGCCAAAACACGGGCCCAGTTGATGCTGTTCACGCCGGCCAGCCTGACCTCGTCACGGAAGGGAAAGTCGTTGAACATGTCCTTCAGCCGGGCCTGGCAGTCATCAAATGTGCCATCCACCGCAAGCGCATGCACGTTGGATTCGCTGGGCGTGGTCATCTGCCGACGCTGAACCTCGGAAACCCGACCGTGTGGGTACAGAATAAACACATCAACATTGTCGAGCCCGCGGAACGCCTCGATGGCTGCAGATCCGGTATCACCCGATGTCGCGCCAACGATGGTTACACGTTCATTTCGGCGCGTCAGGGCGTTCTGGAACAGCTGACCAATCAGCTGCATTGCGAAATCCTTGAACGCCAGAGTCGGGCCGTGGAACAGTTCAAGCAGGAAGTGGTTGGGTGCCAGCTGAACAAGCGGCGCCCGTGCGCCGTGACCGAACTGGGCATAGGCCTTGCTGATCAGATCGCCCAAGACTGCATCAGAGAAGCTTTGATCGATAAACGGACGCATCACGCGGAATGCCGTTTCCTCATAGCTTAGCCCGGCCATCGCAGTGATTTCGGCCTCGCTCAAATGGGGAATTGTTTTGGGCACATACAGACCGCCGTCACGGGCAAGGCCGGACAACATGGCCTCTTCAAAGGTCAGTTCGGGCGCTTGGCCCCGGGTCGAGATGTAAAGCATGGGCTTAGTCTTTGGTCCCTTTGAGTTGCCGCCTTATCCAGAGGGCGGTCATAATCAGCCAGACGCCGGCCAGCGAAAACCAGGTAACGGCGTATTGCAAGTGATCGTTTGGAATGCCGCTCGTGTCCACGGGCAGGGGCGACACGCTCGCATCTGTTGGCGACATAGAGCGCGCGATGACCAAAATGGGCGCCGTCGACAGGGCCTCGGCCATAGCGTCGATATCGCGGGCAAACCAGGTGTTTCCTGTCACGTCATTCTCAGGTGTTGCGCTGTTGCGGTCATCGGGCCAGTGCAGGTTCCCATCCACGCTGACAGGGCCTGTGCGGCGCTCAGTGTCGCGCTGACCAACCGGAACAAAGCCGCGATCCAGCAGGATGCGGCGGCCGTCGTCCGTTTCCAGTGGCACAATGATGCGATAGCCCGCGCCTCGTCGCTTGACCGATACAAGAACATGTATTTCGCCGTCTTCGATGGTGCCGGTCAGGTTCACCGGCATATAGCGGTGGTCTTGCGGCGTCGGTGCGAGGGGCAGGGGCCGGCGGGGCCCTTCAATCGTTGTCTCAATCTGGACAAGAATAGCCTGCTTCCAGGACAGCCGCTGTATTTGCCAGACACCGAGGCATATCAGGATTGCGATGCCTGCTAGGCCGATAAGCAAGGGGGCGAGGATACGTGTCACGGTGAGATGGGTCTTGTTCGGCAATGCAAAAGGCGCGCAGAGATCCGCGCGCCTTGGTTTAGTCCTGTCCTGTGGTTGGGATCAACCGCAAAGATGCCGTCACTGCGCCCAGATATAGACCGCTGCAAACAGAAATAGCCAGACCACATCGACAAAGTGCCAGTACCAGGCAGCGGCTTCAAACCCGATGTGGTTGTCCGCGGTGAAGTGGCCACGACGAACACGAAGATAGCAAATGAACAGAAAGATCGTGCCGACAATCACGTGGAAACCGTGAAACCCAGTCGCCATGAAAAAGTTCGCGCCATAGATGTTGCCAGCGAACCCAAAGGCTGCGTGGCCGTATTCATACGCCTGAAACACGGTAAAGATCAGACCCAGTGCAACCGCAAGTATCAGACCGCTTTTCATATCCTCACGGTTTTCTTCATGCACCAACGCGTGGTGCGCCCAAGTCGCCGCTGCGCCCGAGCAGAGCAAAATCAGCGTGTTTATCAGAGGCAGGTGCCAAGGGTCGAAGGTTTCAATTCCCGCTGGCGGCCAGGGGCCATCGACTGCCGGGCTCAGTCCATCTGGATGCATCGGATAGATCGCATGCTTGAAAAAGCTCCAGAACCACGCCGAGAAGAACATGACCTCGGACATGATGAACAGAATAAAGCCGTAACGCAGACTGATTCGAACGACAGGTGTGTGATCACCTGCTTGATTTTCAGTTATCGTTTCGCCCCACCATGCGAACATGGTGTAAAGAACACCAACAAAACCGATTAAGAACAGCCACGGGCCGTTATCATGCATCCAGAGCACCGCTCCAACCAGCATGAAGAACCCTGCGACAGCGCCGACAAGCGGCCATATTGACGGGTTCAGAATGTGGTAATCGTGGTTTTTCACATGCGCCATGGCTAGTCGTCCCTCGTTGGCAAGCGTGATCAGTTTATAGACGTATCACTGTCAGAGACCAGAGCTGTCTGCATGTCTTCGGGCAGGTCGATCTGGTAGAATGTGTACGACAGTGTGATATGGTTGGTGTGTTTCGCGTCGCGGTCGGTCACGATCTCGGGGTCGACGTAGAAGCTCACGGGCATTTCGACCCGCTCACCGGGCATGAGTACCTGCTCTTCGAAACAAAAGCAGGCAATCTTGATGAAAAAGCCGCCGGCTTCGTAGGGCGCGACGTTGTAGCTGGCCGAGCCTGCCACGGGTGTATCGGTTGGATTGTAGGCCTCGTAGAAGGCAAGGCCTGTTTCACCGATCCGTATTTCCATTTCGGGAACGACAGGCTTGAACTGCCAAGGCATGTCGCGCTCCAGCGACGCGTCAAACCTGACTTTGATTGTCTGGTCCAAAATCTCGTCAGCGCCGACCTCGGCCACGCCTGTTGCCCCACCAAAGCCGGTGACGCGGCAAAACCAATCGTAAAAGGGCACAGACGCCCAGGCGAGCGCGCCCATGACCAGGACGAGGCTGACCGCCTGAACAACTGTTTTCTGTTTTGGGTCCATCGCCATCAGTTTTGCACGTCCTGTACGGCCCCGCCAAAATCGCCGGTACCGATCTTGACGACTGTAAGCCCAAAGATCAGTGCGATCGCAGCCGCAAGCACCAGTCCAACGCCGACATTGCGGCCTTTGCGACGGTTGTGAATTTCATGCTCTTTGACGATACTCATGTCCAGCCTCCGACCAAGCCCGCGCGCACCAGGAATGCATCGATCAGCAGCGCGCCGAAAAGTGCAAAAAGATAGATCAACGACAGTTTGAAAAAGCTGCGTTCCACCTTGAAGTTGTCAGCCTCGCTCATGTCCTCGTCGCGGCGCCAAATATCAACCGCGCCTTTCAGGAACAGCGTGTTCAGGATCAAGGCAGCAGTCAGGTAAACCGGTCCTCCGAGGCTGGTGAAGGCAGTACCGATGGCCAATCCAGCCAGAAGGACACTGTAGACAAGGATATGTTTCCGTGTTGACGCGCGTCCGTGTGTGACAGTCAGCATGGGCACACCTGCATCATCGTAATCGGACCGCATGAACAGGGCCAGCGCCCAAAAATGGGGCGGAGTCCACATGAAGGTCAGGCAGAACATCAAGATTGCTTCAACACTGACAGTTCCGGTCGCGGCAGCCCAGCCAATCATCGGGGGAAACGCACCAGCGGCGCCTCCGATCACGATGTTCTGCGGGGTCCAACGCTTCAGCCACATGGTATAGATCACCACGTAGAACATGATCGTGAAGGCCAGCAAGCCCGCCGCAAGCCAGTTCGTGGCGAGGCCCAGAAAAATGACAGCAAAGGCTGATAGGGCGATACCGATTGCAAAAGCTTCGTCTTTTGTGACTTTGCCGGCGGGGATCGGCCGTCTTGCGGTGCGCTTCATGACGGCGTCGATGTCGGCATCATACCACATGTTCAAAGCCCCTGACGCTCCACCGCCCAGTGCGATGAACAGGATCGCGCAGAAACCGACGAACGGATGGACTGGGGTTGGTGCTGCCAAGAGCCCAACGAAGGCTGTGAAAACCACCAGCGCCATCACACGTGGTTTCAGCAGGGCGAAGTAATCGCCGAACTGAGCCTCGTTCTCATAGCTGGCGTTGAAGTCGCTGGCGTCGCTCATGTCATCCACTCAGGTTGGTAAACGTGGGCGCACCGCCCGCAATTCCGGTTTGAATGGGCCTTTCGGCCCATTCTGTGTCTTTGTCAATCCGCCAGGTCAATCCGCCAGCGCAAGTTGCACGTCTGTGTCGACAGGACGCTCGGCATATTCTTCAACTGCGCCGGTCAACCACTGCTGGTAGGCGTCCTCTGAGACAACCTTGACAGTGATGGGCATGTAGGCGTGATCCTTGCCACAAAGTTCGGAACACTGGCCGAAATAGATGCCCTCTTTCTCTGCCTTGAACCACAGTTCTGCCAGACGTCCGGGAACGCCATCTTGTTTGACACCAAAAGCCGGGATGGTCCACGAGTGGATCACATCGGCCGCAGTGACCTGGATCACCACTGTCTTGTTCACCGGCACAACAACCGACGTGTCGGTCGCGAGCAGATATTCGGACTGGCTATATCCATTCTCTTCCAGTTCCGAACGGTCCAGCATCAGGCTGTCAAAGGCAATCAGGTTCGGCTCAACCCCGTCCACCCCGGCGTTGACGTATTCGTAACCCCAGTACCACTGGTAGCCAGTCGCCTTGATCACGACGTCACCTTCAGGGATCTCTTGCTGCTTGAACAGGACCGGCAGCGAGAATGCGCCAATGAACACCAGCACCAGAACCGGAATCAGCGTCCAGGCGATTTCCAAGGGCGAGTTGTGGGTGAACGTGCCCGGCGTTGGATTGTTTTTTCGGCTGTAGCGAACAAAGCACACGGCCAGCAAACCGCATACGAAGAGAACGATCGCCGTGATGATGACCAACAGCATTCCATCCAGCCATTGGATATCACGGGCCAGTTCCGTGGCTGCAGGCTGAAAGCCCCAGCCGCGGTCAGTCGGGGCGCCAATGATTTCGAGACCGTCCTGCGCCATCGCAGGAGCGGCAATAAAAGTGCCTAGAAGGCCCATCAGCATCGAGTTAAGTCGCATGTGTCACCCTGATCGGTTACGTCTTTGGTAGTTCGGGCGGGAAGCAGTCGCGCAGTGGCGTTTTGGTCGCTTCCCATTGTGTTGTGGACGCTTAAAACCATATTCTATCGGACAGATAAAGAAAGATGCTTGCGGCAAACGGACGCTTTCTTTGACACGGATTTAAAAGGACCGCCAAAATGACCACGCCCTTTCGCCCGTTTGACACAGATCTTGACCGTGATCGGACACTATCGATCGTGCAAAACGCGGTCGCGGGTGCCGATGACGGCGAGTTGTTCCTCGAGCGTCGTCGCGGCGAAGTCCTGACCTTGGATGATGGACGGGTCAAAACAGCCAGCTACGATGCATCCGAAGGGTTCGGACTGCGTGCTGTCCGCGGCGAAGTCGCTGGCTATGCCCATTCGACAGAGATCAGCGAGACAGCGATTCGACGGGCCGCGGAAACCGCCCGCCTGGCTGTGGGCGAGGGCGGAGGCACCCTGGCACAGGCCCCAGCCGGTACGAACAAAAGGCTCTATACAGACGCGGATCCCATTTCTGGACACAGTTTTCCCGTCAAGGTCGAAACACTTCGTGAGATAGATGCCTTTGCCCGCGACCTTGATTCGCGCGTTGTTCAGGTGACAGCAACCATTGCGGCCTCGTTGCAAGAGATTGCGATCTTGCGGGCTGACGGCTCCTTGGTTGATGACACACGTCCAATGACGCGGGTCAACGTGTCGGTCATCGTCGAGCAAAACGGGCGACGCGAATCCGGGACGTCAGGCGGAGGTGGTCGGGTCACGCTGGATGGATTGCTGGACCCTGCTGACTGGCAGGCCAAGGCCCGCGAGGCGCTTCGGATTGCGCTGGTGAACCTTGAGGCTGTGCCCGCACCAGCGGGGATGATGGACATTGTGTTGGGACCGGGCTGGCCGGGGATTTTGTTGCACGAAGCCGTGGGGCACGGTCTGGAGGGCGATTTTAACCGCAAGGGCTCATCGGCCTTTTCGGGACTGATGGGGCAGCAGGTTGCGGCCAAGGGGGTAACGGTGCTGGATGACGGCACACTCCGGGATCGTCGCGGCTCGATCACGGTTGATGACGAAGGCACACCCTCGGGCAAGAACGTGCTGATAGAGGACGGCATATTGGTCGGCTATATGCAGGACCGGCAGAACGCACGGCTGATGGGGGTAGAGCCCACGGGCAATGGGCGGCGTGAAAGCTATGCCCATCCGCCGATGCCACGGATGACCAACACCTACATGCTGGGCGGCGATGCCGATCCGCATGACATCGTGGCCGACCTCAAGGACGGCATATGGGCCGTGGGCTTTGGTGGCGGGCAGGTGGATATCACCAATGGCAAGTTCGTTTTTTCCTGCACCGAGGCGTACCGCGTCCAGAACGGCAAGGTCGGCGCGCCGGTCAAGGGCGCAACCCTGATCGGCGACGGCGCGACCGCGCTGCGCGAGATCCGCGCGCTGGGCAACGACATGGCGCTGGATCCCGGCATGGGCAACTGCGGCAAAGCCGGGCAATGGGTTCCTGTGGGCGTCGGTCAGCCGACGATCATGATCGGAGGTCTGACGGTCGGTGGCGCTGCTGCATAATCCTGTGCCGGGAAGGGCGCCACAAAAGCCTACGGCGCACTAATCGGTTCGCGCGGGTTCATGCGCCCAGCTCTTCCGAAGGTGGGATCTTTGGATCCGAGGTGCGGCGCCTTGGGGACACCGTGTCACTATACCAGTGTGATGTCATCGGCAGGTTCCAACCTGCGTGCCGCCGCTGTGCTCATACATCTGTTGTGGGATCGCGCTATCGTGGACGATGTCACGCAAAGACACCCAAGAGAGCCTGTATGTTAATTCCTTTTCGTTTTTTCACGGAGCATTAACCATCTGAGCCCTATGCCTGAGCATGCAAGTTGGCGGGGACATGATGACCGGGGACATAAATTCTTCCACCCACCCCCTACTCCCACCCACCACGGAAGACGAACGGGTTTCGTGGCTCCGCCTCTTGCGTTCCCGTCGGGTTGGCGTTGTGACGTTCTACCGATTGATGGCGCAACATGGGTCTGCCGACGCTGCGCTTCAGGCCTTACCAGAGGTCGCTTCCGCAGCTGGCGTCAAAGGATATCGCCCTTGTCCCGAAGGCGTTGTACGGGCTGAATTGGCGTCTGCACGACAGGCCGGTGCCAAATTGGTGTGCCGCGGGGACGCCCATTATCCTGCCGGACTGCTTGATCTTGACGATGCGCCTCCGATGCTTTGGGTGGTGGGCGACCTTGCAGGATTGTCGCGCCCGATGGTGGCCATGGTTGGCGCGCGCAATGCGTCGTCACTGGGCGGGCGCATGGCCAAGGCGCTTGCGGAAGAGCTGTCAGAGAACGGTTTCACCATCGTGTCCGGCATGGCCAGGGGCATCGACACTGTGGCCCACCGCGCCAGCCTGAGCGGAGGTACAGTGGCCGTTCTGGCTGGTGGCGTTGACGTGCCCTATCCTTCGGAGAATACCGTTCTGGCAGATGATATCGTGTCGCATGGCGGCGCACGGGTGTCAGAGGCGCCAATGGGGCTGCAACCCCAAGCAAGGCATTTCCCGGCTCGCAACCGAATCATTTCCGGTCTTGCGCAGGCGGTCGTGGTTGTCGAAGCCGCTGCCAAGTCCGGTACGCTGATCACCGCCCGTGCAGCCTTGGATCAAGGGCGTGAAGTGTTGGCCGTGCCCGGCCACCCGTTCGATGCCCGTGCTTCCGGGTGCAACCTGTTGATTCGTGATGGTGCCAAGCTTGTGCGCAGCGCACAGGATGTGATTGAAGCTTTGCCGGCGCCGAGGGCTGAACCAGAGCAGCCTCCCCTTGATCTGCATCCGCCAGACCCTGTGCAAGAGCCATGCAGCACAGAAAAAACAGCGCAATTGCATCAGCAAATTCTCTGTCAACTGGGGCCGTCTCCGTTGGCTGAGGATCAGTTGATCCGCGACATTGGTTTGCCGCCGTCACGCATATCGCCGGCCTTGACGGATCTAGAACTTGAGGGCCGCATCATCCGCCAACCTGGCGGGTTGTTGTGCCGGGCCGATGGTGCCCCATCCTAGTGCGAGACGGGCGCATCAGGCGGCACGTTGCATGGATTTTCTTTCACCGGCAGCCTGCGAAGCCGGCCATCGCATTGACAATTGGCACTTGCGCCCCACATGCTGCGCGGCCATACGCCGTAACGTGAAAGCACCAGAGAGACGTCTTATATGCCTGTCGTTGTTGTCGAATCCCCGGCAAAAGCCAAGACCATCAACAAATACCTAGGGGCCGATTACACCGTGCTGGCCTCGTATGGGCACGTGCGGGACCTGCCCCCCAAGGACGGATCGGTTGATACCGACAACGGGTTTGAGATGACCTGGGAAGTGGGAACGGACAGCCGGAAACACGTCAAGGCGATTGCCGATGCTCTCAAGGACGACAACGCCTTGATCCTCGCCACGGACCCCGACCGAGAAGGGGAGGCGATCAGTTGGCATCTTGAAGAGGCATTGCGCAAACGCCGCGCGATCAAAAAAGACACGCCGGTGAGTCGCGTTGTGTTCAACGCCATCACCAAGAGTGCGGTGACAGAGGCAATGAAGAACCCTCGCCAGGTTGATGAGGATCTGGTCCAGGCCTATCTGGCGCGTCGGGCGCTTGACTATCTGGTGGGGTTCAAGCTGTCGCCCGTGTTGTGGCGCAAGCTGCCGGGTGCACGCTCTGCCGGTCGGGTCCAGTCGGTTTGTCTGCGGCTGATCGTTGAGCGCGAGATGGAGATCGAGGCCTTCAAACCGCGTGAATACTGGTCGGTCAAGGCGCTTCTTGGGACCCCGCGCGGACAGGAATACGAGGCGCGTCTGACAGTTCTGGCGGGTCAAAAGCTGGACCGGTACGACCTTGAAAATGAAACACAAGCCGAGCTTGCCGTCCAGGCGATCACCAGCCGTGATCTGGTGGTCAAATCTGTCGATGCACGGCCCGGTACGCGCAATCCCTCGGCACCGTTCATGACGTCAACCCTGCAGCAAGAAGCAAGCCGCAAGTTTGGCATGGGTGCCCGCCAGTGCATGAACAGCGCGCAGCGCCTGTATGAGGCCGGGCACATCACCTACATGCGGACGGACGGCATCGACATGGCCCCCGAGGCCGTGACCGAAGCGCGTGCGGCGATCAAGGATCGTTATGGCGCGGATTACGTGCCCGGCAGTCCTCGGATTTACAAGAACAAGGCGAAAAACGCGCAGGAAGCGCATGAATGCATCCGGCCAACCGACATGACCAAGGACGCGGGTGCCCTGAAACTGACCGATCCGGATCAGCGCAAACTGTATGACTTGATATGGAAGCGGACCCTTGCCTGCCAGATGGAATCGGCGCGGTTGGAACGCACCACAGTTGATGTCGGTAGCGCAGATGGGCAGGTCGGCCTGCGTGCAACAGGGCAGGTCGTGACCTTTGATGGATTTCTGCGAGTCTACGAAGAAGGCCGCGACGATGCGATTGTTGATGACGACGACAAGCGCCTGCCGCAGATCATGCAGGGAGAGCCTGCTGACAAACGCGCTATCAGCCCCGAGCAACATTTTACCCAGCCTCCGCCGCGCTATACCGAAGCGACTCTGGTCAAAAAGATGGAAGAGCTGGGAATCGGGCGGCCCTCAACCTACGCCAGCGTAATCACCACGATTCAGGATCGGGAATACGTGCGCAAGGACAGCAACAGACTGTTCCCGGAAGACAAGGGTCGCATTGTCACGATCTTTTTGCTCAACTTCTTTCGCAAATACGTTGGCTATGAATTCACGGCGCATCTTGAGGAAGACCTTGATACGGTCAGTGCCGGAAGTCTGGATTACAAGGATGTGCTGGGGCGCTTCTGGCGCGATTTCTCGGCGGCGATTGCGGAAACCTCGGATCTGCGGATCACCGAGGTTCTGGATGTTCTCGATGAGGCGCTCGCGCCGCAGCTTTATCCCGCGCGTGAGGATGGCTCGGACCCACGTATCTGCCCGAAATGCGGGACCGGCAAGCTGCACCTGAAAACCTCGCGTACCGGGGGGTTTGTGGGCTGTGGCAACTATCCTGAATGCACCTACACCCGCCCGATCGCTGGAGAAGGTTCCGATGGGGATGAACGTCTGCTCGGTATGGACGGAGAGGATGAAATCCATCTGAAGGCCGGCCGTTTCGGACCCTACGTGCAACGTGGAGAACCGACACCCGAAAACAAGAAGCCGCCGCGGGCCAGCTTACCACGAGGTTGGTCCAAGGATGACATGACACTGGAAAAGGCGCTTACGCTCCTGTCCTTGCCGCGCGGTGTCGGACAGCATCCTGATGGTGGAGCTATCAGTGCCAACTTCGGCCGGTTTGGGCCTTACATCATGCACCAGTTGCCAGACGAGGAAAAACCTGTTTACGCCAATCTTAAGGATCCCAATGACGTCTTTGAGATCGGCATGAACCGTGCGGTTGAACTCTTGGCCGAAAAGCGGGCCAACCCCGGGCGCGGGCGCCGCAACGCGCCGGCAAAGCCCCTTCGTGAACTGGGAGAGCACCCAGAGGACGGCGGAGCGGTTAATGTCATGGACGGGCGCTATGGGCCCTACGTCAAGTGGGAAAAAGTCAACGCAACTCTGCCCAAAGGGACAGAGCCCGCGGACGTCACCATGGAAATGGCCGTCGCCTTGATCGCTGAAAAGGCAGGCAAGAAGGGCGGGCGCAAAAAGACGACCAAGAAAAAGACGGCCTCCAAGAAGTAGGGGCCTTTCTGGGCAAAAACGGTCTGCCTCGGGAATCAGCACGGGGTACCGGGAACACGTGCATCTTGTGTAATCATCCAAAGGTTGAGTGTGTGGATGCTATTCACGCATGCAGATTCTTATGAAAAATCAATAACAGGCCTGCAACCTATGGGCGATTTTGGTGCGCTTACTCTGCGTTGCGGCGAAGTTGTTGACGAAGCGCAAGTGGCTCTGCACAAACGGTGCAATCCAAAACACAAGAGGAGACGGGAATGAAAAAGGTATATGGCTCGGCGGGCGATGCGCTCGACGGCCTGTTGCAGGACGGAATGTTGATCGCGGCAGGTGGCTTTGGCCTATGCGGGATTCCCGAACTGTTGCTGGAGGCGATCAAGGACAGTGGCGTCAAGAACCTGACCTTTGCATCCAACAACGCGGGCGTGGACGATTTTGGCATTGGGGTTTTGCTGCAGACAAAACAGGTGACCAAGATGATCAGTTCCTATGTCGGCGAAAACGCGGAATTCATGCGCCAGTACTTGAGCGGCGAGCTTGAGCTTGAGTTCAACCCTCAGGGCACTTTGGCAGAGCGCATGCGCGCAGGCGGCGCCGGAATTCCAGGCTTTTACACCAAAACCGGTGTTGGCACGGTTATTGCGGAGGGCAAAGATCACCGGGACTTCAATGGCGAGACCTATATTCTTGAAGAGGGCATCTTTGCGGATCTGGCCATCGTGAAAGCTTGGAAGGCCGATGAAACTGGCAACCTTGTGTTCCGCAAGACCGCCCGCAACTTCAATGCGCCCGCCGCCACATGCGGCAAGGTATGCGTTGTTGAAGTGGAAGAGATCGTTCCGACTGGATCCCTTGACCCCGACAGTATCCATTTGCCTGGCATTTACGTGCACCGGATCATTCAAGGGCAGCACGAAAAGCGTATCGAACAGCGCACCGTGCGCCAACGTGAGACAGCCTGATGCCTGATCGTCATGGGGGCGATAGGATTGCCTGCGGCTTGATCTTGGGCCTGACATGAGACTTTTGGCAAATCCCGCTGGTCGGATCACTCTCAAACACTCACATGCCCCGGCGCCAGGCGCGCAGATGGTGGCGGCGTCCGACACCGGTCGAGGCGCATTGAACATGAAAAGGAGCACATAATGCCCTGGGATCGCAATCAAATGGCGGCACGTGCCGCGCAGGAACTTCAGGATGGGTGGTACGTCAATCTTGGCATCGGCATTCCGACGCTGGTGTCAAATTACATTCCCGATGGTGTCGAGGTCACTTTGCAGTCGGAAAACGGCATGCTTGGTATGGGGCCGTTTCCGTTTGAGGGCGAAGAGGATGCCGACCTGATCAATGCTGGCAAGCAGACCATAACCGAACTCCCGCAGACAGCCTACTTTGATAGCGCGCAAAGTTTTGCGATGATCCGCGGTGGCAAGATTGCCATGGCGATCCTTGGCGCGATGGAAGTGGCTGAAAACGGCGATCTGGCGAACTGGATGATCCCAGGCAAGTTGGTCAAAGGGATGGGGGGTGCAATGGATCTCGTGGCCGGTGTGGGCCGCGTGGTTGTTGTGATGGACCACGCCAACAAACACGGTCAATCCAAGGTTCTGAAGCAGTGCACATTGCCTCTCACGGGTAAGGCGGTTGTGGACCGCATCATCACGAATCTGGGCGTCCTGGACGTGGTTGAGGGAGGCCTGAAGCTCGTTGAGCTGGCAGAGGGTGTGACCGAACAGGATCTGCGCGATCTGACCGAGGCGACCCTCGTCGACTAAGTTCGATGTGACGCACAGTCTGGATGGAACACGTGGTCGCTACGTGATCCGTCTGGGCCAGCATGAGGCGGACCTGACATATTCCGTCGCCTCGGCCCAGCTGATTATCGCGATCACACGGGCGTTCCAGATGCTTTGCGCGGCACCGGCGCCGGTTTGGCCCTGGTCGAGCGAATGGTGGCTGACGCTTACGAAAAAGGGTTTAAGATCATGCCACTATGCCCTTTTGTGAATGCGCAACGTCGTAAGCACCCTGACTGGGCGGATGTGTTCAGCACGTGATCGGGACAAGGTGTCAAAGGCCTTCGAACTCGCACAGCGTATGGACGTTCATTCCCAACTCTTCAAGCTTCTTTCGGCCGCCCAGCTCGGGCAGGTCGATGATAAAGGCACAGCCGATAATCTCCCCACCGAGGCGCTCGATCAGTTTGATGCCGGCTTCTGCCGTACCACCGGTGGCCAAAAGGTCATCTACAACAAGCACCTTTTCACCGGGCAGGATGGCGTCATCGTGGATCTCTACAACAGCTTCGCCGTATTCAAGCGTGTAGTCTTCGGAAATCACCGCTCCGGGCAGCTTGCCTTTCTTGCGCACCGGCACGAAGCCAACGTTCAACTGGTGTGCCACCGCGCCGCCCAGGATGAAACCGCGGGCCTCCAGCCCGACCACCTTGTCGAACCGGGTGCCTGCATAGGGGTGCAGAAGCTGGTCGATTGCAATCCGGAACCCGCGTGGATCTGCAAATAGCGTCGTCACATCGCGAAACATGATCCCTTCGTGGGGGAAGTCTACAATGGTCCGTATGTATTCTTTAACCTGCGGTTGGGTTTGCATGGCGCGCTCCTGAGTAAAAAG
>JAKVCP010000058.1:9492-21326 GCA_022448925.1 Paracoccaceae bacterium | reverse complement strand
GAGCGTGACATTACCGTCTTCGTCTTTCTCGACATAGGTATAGGTCGCGCCGCCCGCGAGGGGGTATTTGAAGTGCCACATGTGGCCTGGGGTCTCGATGTTCTCGACCTCAAGATCGCTGATCGCGGTTTCAAAATGCGGGTCCCAGTTCACCAGACGCTTGCCGCGATAGATTTTGTCCTGATTGTAGAGCTCGACAAAGACCTTGATGACCGCATCGTGAAAGTTCGGAGAATTTTCATGCCCCACGCGCCGATCGCCTGGCGCGCCAGCCATGGTAAAGGCGTTTCGATCCCAGTCACAGGACGCGCCCAGGCGCTTGAGCTGATCAATAATGGTGAAGGCGTATTCGGTCTTCCATTCCCAGACCTTGTCCAGAAAGTCCTCGCGCGACAAATCTGTGCGGCGTAGGTTGCTTTCCGCCTTGAGCTTTTTCTCGACCTGAAGCTGCGTCGCAATGCCGGCGTGATCCTGGCCTGGCTGCCAAAGAGTGTCGAACCCACGCATCCGGTGCCAACGGGTCAGAATGTCCTGCAGTGTATTGTTAAAGGCGTGACCAACATGCAGCGCGCCAGTGACGTTGGGGGGCGGGATCATGATGGTAAAGCTGCGCGTTTCATCGTTGGCGACATGTTTGCCGGCCCGGAAAGCGCCAGCCTTCAGCCAGGCTTTGGTGATCCGCGGTTCCGCCTCTGCGGCGTTAAAGGTCTTTTCCATCGGCATTGGGGTCCGTCCCATCTTCGTCAACACGTAGGTGTGACGTCCCATATCGAAGCAACGCGGGAAGGGAAAGGTCGCGGGCGGCGTTCACGGCGGTCGTGCCATAAAAAAACGGCGGCGCAGGGAGGGAGGAGAGCGCCGCCGTTTCATCACCGGACACCCCAGGGAGGAGGAGAGGGGGTCCGAACCGAATTCTGTCATCCCCCGGATTTTTCCGGAGGCGGGCGGCGGTCCCCAGGGAGGAGGAGAGGGAACCGCCGTCACTTTTACGAACCGCGAGGGAGGAGAAGTGCGGCCCGATATCTGCGGGCCTATTTTGCCCGCCTAATTTTTGTGCGGCGGTCCCAGGGAGGAGGAGAGGAACCGCCGCATGTTCTACTGGCCTCAGGGAGGAGGAGAGAGACCAGTAAACGCCTGTGGGTCACATTGGACCCAAAAAAGGTTTGTGGCGGTGGACCTCAGGGAGGAACGAGGCCCACCGCCGATCATGAAGGACCTCAGGGAGGAGGAGAGAGGCCCATCATTTCTTGGACCCGTCAGGTCCGTTGTAAGTTCGGCAGCCGCGCAGGGAGGAGGAGAGCGCTTCTGCCGATTTGGAGCCCGCCGAGGGAGGAACGGTCGGGCCGAAATTGTTGTTTCACAAGCCGTTAGCAGCTTCCCAAGCAATGCGCCGCAGCATTGTGCGGTTCAGCCCGAGGTCGTTCAGTTCACGTGCGCTCAGGCTTTGAAGTTCACGCAGCGTGTCACGATACACCCGGCGTTTCGCCAAATAGCTGCGCAGATCGGCAACAAATGCAGAGAGGCGGTTGCCATCCAGGGCATTTGGTTTTGAAATGCTGATGTAAGCCATGTGAATCACCAACTGGGTTATCGTGTTCATTGAGATTAAGATGAGGTAAATGCTGCATCTGCACAATACCTCCATTGGTAAATGCTGCTATGCAGAAATTGCATGGGGCAGTTGTCTAATTTTTAGGCGGGTTTGCGGCCGGTCTCTGTGGAATTGGCAATATTCTCAGCACAGAGTGATTGAACGCGATACAAGCGGGGCCATTTCACATGTAAGAGCGGGCAAAGAACAGGGCAGAGCAACGTGAACATCGAAAAACAGATTCTGGCAGCGCTGGCCGAGTTGGATTTGCCAGACGGCGGGACATTGGTCTCACGCGATATGATTCGGGCGTTGACGATTGATGGGGGCGTTGTGCGCTTTGTCATCGAGGCGCCATCGCCCGAAATCGCGCGCCACATGGAGCCATTGCGTCGCGCCGCAGAGGCTGTGGTTGGCCGCATTCCGGGCGTGTCGGGCGTAAGTGCTGCACTGACCGCCCATGGGCCTGCGACTGCCGACAAGGCGCCCCCGTCCTTGAAAGTTGGGGGGCATCCCAAGCCGCAGGCGGGTCCTCTGAAACCCTCTGGCGTCGCGCGCATCCTGGCGATTGGGTCGGGAAAGGGGGGCGTTGGCAAGTCGACTGTGTCCTCTAATCTTGCTGTTGCGCTGGCGCGGCAGGGGCGCCGAGTTGGACTTTTGGATGCCGATATTTACGGTCCCAGTCAGCCACGTATGATGGGGGTCACAGAACGTCCGGCCTCGCCCGATGGAAAGAAAATCATCCCTCTGAAGGCGCATGGCGTGACGCTGATGTCGATTGGACTGATGCTGGATCCAGACAAGGCCGTGGTTTGGCGCGGTCCGATGCTGATGGGGGCTTTGCAACAGATGCTGGGTCAGGTCGCCTGGGGCGAATTGGACGTATTGCTGGTTGATCTGCCGCCGGGCACGGGCGATGTGCAACTGACACTGTGCCAACGCGGTGAAGTGACGGGTGCCATCGTTGTCAGCACGCCGCAGGATGTGGCGCTGCTGGATGCCCGAAAGGCGCTGGACATGTTCAATACACTCAGGACGCCTGTCCTGGGTATGATTGAGAACATGTCTTTCTTCACTTGCCCGCATTGCGGAACAGAGAGCCATATCTTTGGCCATGGTGGCGTCGCCGCCGAAGCCGAAAAACTGGGCGTTCCGCTGCTTGCCGCCCTGCCGATTGATCTTGATACCCGCCTCGCCGGAGACAGTGGCACGCCTGTTGCAGCGACAAGCGGTCCCATGGCAAAGGCCTATGACCGCCTCGCCGACCGCTTGGTACAGGGAGGCATGGCCTGAGTGTCTTTCTGACGCGTCGCGGGACCGTCATTATGGGGCAGGGCATTTCAGCACAGTACCAAGCCGGGTTTCCCCAGATGAGGGATCGGCCCAAACCGCCTGATCGCAAGCTGATCGCGTGGTTGGTGTATAAAGCGCAGGCTTGCCGCGCAGGGCATCAGGCCGGTCAAGGAAAGCGATAAACGTCATTGCGGTATGGTCCTTGACGTAAGGCTCCGCTCTGACTGAGCCGGGGTCTGCGGCGCTGTAAGCTGTGCCGGTTCAGACATCAGTGATCCGTCCCTTTGGGTGTGTTGGCCCGGTACGGAGGCAAGCAATCTGGGCTCGGCTTGTTGTGCGGGTGCCGCCTGGGCAAAGGACCGCATGTTTTGACGGTCGTGCGCCGAAGGCGCATCGTCTCCGGGAATTCATGGTACCTGTGGCGGACGGAAACAGAACGCGGTGCTCATCCAGAGTATTTGGCCTGAACTGTCGATTGATTCGCCCTAAGGGCTTATTGATATTGCGCGAGTTAACCGTGAATTGTCATTGGTAGCGCAGCAGCCTGGGAATTTTTGGGTCTTATTGCGAGAAAAGTAACTTATCAATATATAGTAGCATGATGTCTTTGGCATCCAATTGGTTGGAGATCAAAGAGGGAACGCAGGCTGAAATCCTGTCTTTTTGGTGCATTCGGCGCGGGGTCAGGT
Source organism: Paracoccaceae bacterium (assembly GCA_022448925.1). Classification (GTDB taxonomy): domain Bacteria; phylum Pseudomonadota; class Alphaproteobacteria; order Rhodobacterales; family Rhodobacteraceae; genus JAKVCP01. The sequence continues at coordinate 17,753 of JAKVCP010000058.1, read as the reverse complement.
GCTTGGGTGCCAAAAAATCCTGTTGATTTCCATGAATTCCCATGTCATCTCTAGTTCTACGGTGAGCGAGAGATCAAACGGGGCGACAAAGACCCCAGTCACGGTTTCCAACAATAAAAAGCAGGTTTCATACAGGCACCTCTCACTCATCAAACACAAGGATCCGGCGCGCGGGCGAGCAGACATCCCCCCAGGTGGCGCGCGCTGCTGGACCTCCCGCGCAGCGGGACGAGGGCGGCGGGTTGAACAGTGGCAGCAGTTCAGCCCGCCGTTTCGTTTTCAGGGGGCAAAAAAGGGACGCAAGGGATCGTGGGTCTGAGTTTTCGAGGCGAGTTCAACCAAAAGGTTGACGGCAAGGGGCGGATGTCGATCATCCTGAAACGCCCAATCCCCGCATTGTCGTGCTGTACGGACCACACCTCAAGAATTGCCTGCATGCCTACACGATCGAGGCAATGGCTGAAATTGAGGCCGACATCAGGGCGTTGCCCCGGGGCAGCAACGATCGCAAGATCGCAAGCAAGATGATCCTTGGAAAAAGTTGGGAAACAGAGGTCGATCGTGATGGTCGCATCGTGTTGCCAAAGGACCGTCGCGCGCAGATCGAGCTTGAAGGCGAATGCGTTATGGTCGCTATGGGTGACTATTTCGAAATCTGGAATCGCGCCACCTATGAGCGCACAGAATTGGCTGAAACCGAAGATTTCCTTGCCCGGCAGGATGACGACTTCGACCCGCTCAGCTTGCTTGGATCCAGCTAGGAGAGGGCGGATGGCCGAGGAAAACCCTCTTGCACATGATGCGCCCCACGTTCCTGTCCTGCTGCGCCCCCTGTTGCGGGCTGTTGCGCCGGTATCAGGCACATGGATTGACGGTACGTTTGGCGCAGGCGGGTATGCGCGCGGTTTGTTGAACGCTGGGGCCGACAAGGTTATCGGCGTGGATCGGGATCCGCTGGCCCACGACCTGGCGCGCTCCTGGATCGGCGCGTTCAGCGGGCGCTTGCAGTTGGTGCAGGCGAATTTTGCGCAGATGGATGACCTGGCAGAAGCCGTGGATGGTGTCGTTTTGGATCTGGGCGTATCTTCGATGCAACTGGACCGGCCAGACCGCGGATTTTCGTTCATGAAGGACGGGCCTTTGGACATGCGGATGAGCCAGGCTGGCGACAGCGCTGCAGATCTGGTCAATCAGCTGGATGAAACAGAGCTTGCGGACATCCTGTTCATTTTTGGCGAAGAGCGCGCCTCGCGCCGGATCGCAAAGGCGATCGTGCGCGCCCGCAGCCTTGAGCCGATTACAACGACCCTGCGTCTGGCGGAAATCATTGAGGGCTGTCTGCCCCGTGCAAAGCCGGGGCAGTCACATCCCGCGACCCGCAGCTTTCAGGCATTGCGCATTGCCGTGAACGACGAATATGGCGCTCTGTTCCAAGGGCTTATGGCCGCCGAGCGGGTTCTCAGGCCGCAAGGCCAGCTGGCCGTGGTCACCTTCCATTCGGTCGAGGACCGTATGGTCAAACGGTTCCTTCAGGCCCGCGCTGGCCAAACCGGCCGCGCCAACCGCTATGCCCCGCAAGCCGAAACGCCCGACCCACAGTTCGACCTTGTGACCCGCAAGGCGATTGGGCCCGACGCAGAGGAATTGGCAGACAACCCGCGTGCCCGGTCGGCAAAGCTGCGCGTCGCGCGTCGCACTGGTGCGCCAGCGGGCGGGATTGACGCCAAGGCCATCGCCATGCCGCAACTCAAGAGGCCCCGCTGATGCGCTCTGTCCTTTATGTCCTGTCGTTCATGACCGTGATCGCGCTGGCGTTCTGGGCCTATCGTGAAAACTACATGACTCAGGATGCCCTGAACCGAACAGATGACCTGCGTCGGCAGATTGCACAGCAGCAACAACGTCTGTCGGTGCTGCATGCAGAATGGGCCTATCTGAATCGCCCTGACCGATTGCGAGAGCTGGCGGACCTCAACTTTGAACGCCTTGGGCTTTTGCCGCTGCGCCCGGGGCAGTTCGGCCGCATTGACCAGATTGCCTATCCGCCGCGAGAACCGCTGCGCATCACCAATCCTGTTGACGTTTCCAGTGCCGGAGCTGACGAATGATACGCACGCCCCTGCGTCCACTTGCCCGTATCCTTGACGCCCGCCAAAAGGGTGAAAACCCCGACGTGATCGAAAACGAAAACATCCGCCAGCGGCATGAAGACATGCGAAACGCTGCACGGGCGAGGGCCGAAGGACGGTTGCTGGTGCTGGGGTTGATGTTTTTCTGCGCCTTCACGGTGGTTGGTGCGCGGATGGGGCTGATGGCGGCCTCTGAGCCGGCTGAACCGCGGCATCGTGGCGGTGGAGTGGAAATCGCCGCACAGAGGGCTGATATTGTCGATCGGCAGGGGCGTATTCTTGCCACCAACATGGAGACCCACTCTCTCTACGCTCATCCGCACCAGATGATCGAGCCAGAGCGCGCGGCGCGGGCGCTGGCTGGGATTTTCCCCGACTTGCAGGAAGACAAACTGACCAAGCTGTTCACGGGCAGCCGGAAATTTGTCTGGGTCAAGAAAACCCTCAGTCCCGAACAGCAGCAGGCGGTGCATGACATCGGCGAGCCGGGGCTGCTTTTTGGGCCGCGCGAAATGCGTCTCTACCCAAACGGCTCTGTTGCGGCGCATGTTCTTGGGGGCGCGCGCTTTGACAAGGAAGACGTCAGTTCGGCTGATGTGGTGGGTGTGGCCGGCGTTGAGGGCTTCTTTGACAAGACGTTGCGCGATCCCGCGCGGCAGGGCGCACCTGTGCAGTTGTCCATTGATCTGACATTGCAATCTGCCTCAGAGGATGTGTTGTCCAGCGGCATGAAGCTGATGAATGCCAAGGGCGCAGCCTCCGTACTGATGGACGCCTACACCGGCGAGATCCTGTCGATGGTCAGCCTGCCTGATTTCGATCCAAACAACCGGCCGCACCCTGCAAGCGCAGGGCACCCGGATGACCACCCCACATTCAACCGTGCTGTCCAAGGCGTCTATGAACTGGGGTCCACGTTCAAGATCTTTGCCTCGGCTCAGGCCTTGGACCTTGGCCTTGTGACCCCCGAGACCCCGATCGATATCCGCGGGCCGCTGAAATGGGGCAAGCACACGATCAAGGATTTTTCGAATTACGGCAAGGAACTCTCTGTCACCAAGGTCATCGTGAAAAGCTCCAATATCGGGACGGCGCGGCTTGCACAGAGAATTGGCGTGACCCGCCAAAAGGAATTTTTGCAAGCTTTGGGGATGTTTGAGCACACCCCGGTTGAACTGACCGAAGCGCGTGGCGGAAACCCGCTTTTGCCCAGGAACTGGTCAGAGCTGTCGACCATGACCATTTCCTACGGTCATGGTCTGTCGACATCGCCGCTGCATCTGGCCGTGGGCTATGCGGCGATTGCCAATGGCGGCCGCGTTGTCGTGCCGACCCTGTTGAAACAATCCGGGTCCCAACTTGGGCCGCAGGTGCTTGCGGCAAACAGCGCCGAGGCTTCACGCGCCATGTTGAGGTTGGTTGTCAAACACCCGGACGGCACTGCAAATTTCGGAGAGGTCGCCGGCTATGCCGTTGCCGGAAAAACGGGCACGGCGGACAAGCCCAAGCCGACCGGTGGCTACTATGACGACCGTGTCATTGCGACCTTCGCCAGTCTGTTCCCGGCACATGATCCGCGCTATGTGCTGATCGTCACGCTGGATGAGCCCGCAGTCATGGCGCTCGGAGAGCAACGTCGAACGGCAGGCTGGACGGCGGTGCCTGTCGCCGCCGAGATGATCACCCGGCTGGCCCCTTTGATGGGGTTGCGTCCACAAGTTGAACCCGAGGCCATGGCTGGTATAACCCTCGCGTCTCAGTAGGGGGTTGGCAAAGCCCATATTGCGACGCCAACACAAACAACAAGAGTGGCAGGCGCCTGTATGAGCGATGAAACCAAAAGTCTGGCGGATCTTGGCCTGACCGCGCGCGGCGGTCGCGAGGTTCGGATTACGGGATTGTGTGTCGACAGCCGCGAGGTCATCGACGGAGCGCTTTTCGCGGCCCTGCCGGGCACGCGGGTGCATGGCGGCACCTTCATTCAATACGCGCTTCGCATGGGGGCGGTTGCGATTCTGACCGATGCCGAAGGTGCCGAAATTGCCGCTGCAGAGTTGGACCGCTCCGCGGCCGCCGTTGTCGTGGTCGAGGATCCTCGGCAGACGCTTGCCTATGCGTCCGCACTGTGGTTCGGCGCGCAGCCGCAGACCGTGGTTGCGGTGACAGGCACAAACGGCAAGACCTCGGTCGCCAGTTTTGTACGTCAGCTTTGGCAGGCGCTTGGGCTCAGGGCCGTGAATATTGGCACCACCGGTGTCGAGGGTGACTGGCAGGTGCCCCTCGCCCATACAACCCCCGAACCAATTACCCTGCACCGGGTGCTGTCACAGGCCGCCCAGGTGGGCGTGGACCATGCCGCAATGGAGGCGTCCTCACACGGTTTGGCGCAGCGGCGCCTCGATGGCGTCCGCCTCACCGCTGCCGGCTTCACCAATTTTTCGCAGGACCATCTGGATTATCATACGGATTTTGAAGACTACTTTGCCGCCAAGGCAGCCTTGTTCGCCCGCGTGCTGCCTGAGGACGGCATGGCTGTTGTCAACATCGATGATGCGCGCGGCGTTGATATGGCGGCCATCGCCCATGCACGCGGCCAATCTGTCGTGACAGTCGGTCGTGCAGATGCAGCAGATCTGATGTTGCAGGCGCAGCGCTTTGACGCGACGGGGCAGGATGTGCGGTTCACCTGGCGCGGTGTTGCCCGACAGGCGCGACTGGGCCTGATTGGCGGGTTCCAGGCCGAAAACGCTCTGGTCGCTGCTGGCCTGGTAATTGCTAGCGGTGCTGATCCAACGCATGTCTTTGATGCGCTTGAGGATCTGGGCACTGTCAACGGGCGCATGCATCTTGCCGCAACCCGGGCCAATGGTGCGGCTGTTTTTGTTGATTATGCCCATACACCCGATGCTGTGGAAACGGCGATTACGGCGTTGCGTCCACATGTAATGGGCCGTCTGGTGGCCATCGTCGGGGCGGGTGGGGACCGGGACCCGGGCAAGCGGTCGTTGATGGGGCAAGCGGCCGCGCAGTCGGCCGATCAGGTGATTGTGACCGACGACAATCCGCGCTCGGAAGATCCGTCAGTGATCCGGGCCGCCGTCATGGCTGGCGCCCCCGACGCGCTGGAGGTCGGCGACCGGGCCGAGGCGATCCTGCGAGGCGTCGATGCCTTGCAAGCCGGCGATGCTCTGCTGATCTGCGGCAAAGGCCACGAGACAGGCCAGATCGTGGGCGACACGGTCTATCCATTTGATGATGCCGAACAGGCAAGTGTGGCGGTGGCCGCGTTGGAAGGGCGATTGGCATGACGCTTTGGACATCAGACGCAGCCTTGAAGGCGACAGGTGGCCAGGTAACCCGATCTTTCGAGTGTACCGGCGTCTCCATCGATACTCGGACCATCCAGACAGGTGATCTTTTTGTGGCATTGCAGGCGGCGCGCGACGGGCACGACTTCGTCAAAGATGCCATTGCCAAAGGAGCGACCGCGGCGCTGGTCAGTCGCATGCCCAAGGGGATCACGGCTGACGCCCCGTTGCTGCTGGTGCCTGATGTGCAAGAGGCGCTAGAGGCGCTAGGCCGCGCCGGGCGCGCACGAATGACGGGCAAGGTGGTCGCTGTCACCGGGTCGGTCGGCAAGACCTCGACCAAGGAAATGCTGCGCAGGGTTCTTGGCGGGCAGGGTAAGGTGCACGCCTCGGTCGCGAGCTATAACAACCATTGGGGCGTTCCGCTGACACTGGCCCGAATGCCGGCCAATGCAGATTTTGCGGTGATCGAGATTGGGATGAACCATCCCGGTGAAATCGCGCCGCTGGCCCGCATGGCCCGCCCTCATCTGGCGGTGGTGACCATCGTCGCCCCTGCCCATTTGGCCGCATTCGAAAGCCTTGATGCCATTGCCCGCGAAAAGGCCGCCATTTTCGAGGGGCTTCAACCGGGTGGTACGGCGGTGTTGAACGGCGATCTCGAAACCTCTGCAATACTGCGCGATGTCGCGACCGGTTTCGCCTCGACCGTGCTGGACTTTGGAGAGGCGGCGTCAAACCATCACCGTGTTACCAATGTCGCTATCAGCAACGCGGTGACACAGGTTGAGGCGCGCGCCAAAGACACTTTGCTGGGCTATCGGATTTCGGCTCCGGGCCGGCATTTTGCCATGAACGGCATGGCCGTGCTGGCCGTGGCTGATGCGCTGGGACTTGACCGACAGCAGGCCATCGCGGATCTGGCTGCCTGGCGTCCGGTCGAGGGCCGCGGCGCGCGTGAAGACCTGGCGCTTGGCCCCAGTCCGACCGCAGCGCGGGTTGATGTGATTGATGATGCTTATAACGCCAATCCAGCCAGCCTTGGCGCCGCACTCGAGGTGCTGGCCATGACCGAAACAACGGGCCGACGGATTGCCTATGTTGGCGACATGAAGGAGCTGGGCAAGACCGAGGCGGCATTGCATGCAGCAGTGGCGCAATTGCCGGCGATCCAGCGGATCGACAAAATGCACTGCGTCGGCCCACTCATGAAACACCTGTGGGATGTTTTGCCAGAGCAAAAGCGTGGGCGCTGGGCCGAGACGTCAGAGCAGATGGCACAGCAGATTGGAGCCGATCTGAGGGGCGGGGATGTCGTTCTGGCCAAAGGTTCACTCAGCATGGGATTGGCGCGCGTGGTTGACGCGATACGGAAATTGGGCCACTCCCCGGCGCAGCAAAAACCGGAAAAGGACTAGACGCGTGTTGTTTTGGCTTACCGAGCTGTCGGATGGCGGCGATTTGTTCAACCTTTTCCGCTATATCACCTTTCGCGCTGGTGGCGCGTTTCTGACAGCGCTGTTGTTCGGGTTCCTGTTTGGTCCGCCCTTGATCAATGTGTTGCGACGCAAACAGGGCAAGGGCCAGCCGATCAGGGATGATGGCCCTGAGGCGCATTTTGCCAAGGCCGGCACGCCGACAATGGGCGGTCTGCTGATCGTTGGGGCGTTGGTGACTGCAACGCTGCTTTGGGCGCGACTGGACAATCCGTTCGTCTGGATGGTGCTGTTTGTCACGCTCTCGTTTGGTTTGATCGGGTTTGCCGACGATTACGCGAAGGTCAGCAAACAGAATACGGCGGGCGTGCCCGGGCGGGTGCGCATCCTGCTGGGGATCTTGATCGCGGCAATCGCAGGGTATTGGGCTGCGATGTACCACCCTGACGCCTTGCGCTGGCAATTGGCCCTGCCGGTTTTCAAGGACACGCTTATCAATATGGGGTACGTCTTTGTGCCTTTTGCGGTGATCGTGATCGTGGGGGCGGCAAATTCCGTGAACTTGACGGATGGGCTGGATGGTCTGGCGATCATGCCGGTGATGATTGCCGCAGGCACGCTTGGGATTATCGCCTACGCGGTCGGCCGCGTCGATTTCACCGAGTATCTAGATGTGCACTATGTCCCTGGCACCGGGGAAATCTTGATTTTCTGTGCAGCCCTCTTTGGCGGTGGCCTAGGGTTTTTGTGGTACAATGCACCACCCGCTGCGGTGTTTATGGGGGATACGGGATCGCTTGCGCTTGGGGGGGCCTTGGGCGCGATCGCTGTGGCCACCAAGCATGAAATCGTCCTGGCGATTGTCGGGGGGCTTTTTGTCGTCGAAGCGCTCAGCGTGATTATCCAGGTTCTGTACTTCAAAAGCACCGGCAAACGGGTTTTCCTGATGGCGCCGATCCACCACCACTACGAAAAAAAGGGCTGGGCCGAGCCGACCATCGTGATCCGGTTCTGGATCATCTCGTTGATCCTTGCGATGATTGGTCTGGCAACACTCAAGGTCCGGTGAGCGCGCCCCGCCAAAAAAACGCGCTGTTCGGGCGCCTGTTTGACGTTGGTTGGGGGTCTGGCAATCGGCATGCGCGGCCGCGCCTGTTGGGTCCCCAGATGTCTGGCACTGTCGTCTGTGTTCAGTATGCCCGTCGCGGCCAAATGCGTTTGCGGTCTGACAGGCGGTATAGCCGTTGCACGGTTGTTTGCGATGTGGCGGCCAGTGCCCAAGCGACCCTTATCACATGTCTTTTACCGGGGTCATGGGGGCGGTCGGGTCCAGCCGGTCCATCCCGGATCTGGGCGCGCGTTGGCCCTTGGAGCCAGGACCCTGACTG
>JAKVCP010000058.1:7724-9482 GCA_022448925.1 Paracoccaceae bacterium | reverse complement strand
CGCTTGTCTGGTGCCGATCAGGCATCCCGATGCGGCGAATCTTGGTCGGTGCGTCCTGTCAGAACGCAGTTGAGTGGCTCTGACGGGGGGCTCAGACCCTCTTGTGGCCTCTTTGCAGATGATCGGCGCTGCCGGATCTCTTTTTCTGACGACATGGTCAAGATAGGCGTCGCCTTGGGCGGAACACATTTGTCAAAAGGACAGTGCAATGATTGAGGTCAGAGGCGTCGAGGGTGCCGTTGTCGCGGTTCTTGGTTTGGGCCGGTCCGGTCTTTCCGCTGCCAGAGCCCTGCGCGAAGGCGGGGCCCGGGTTCTGTGCTGGGACGACAACGCAACCGCCCGCGCTGCCGCCGAGGCGGAAGGCTTTGTCTGTCGCCGGCTTGGTCGGCCAGAGGATCTGGACGGGGTTTCTGCCCTGATTGTCAGCCCCGGCATTCCCCACCTTTATCCCAAGCCAAATCCGGCGATTGCTGCGGCCTGGGCGGCGGGTGTGCCGGTTGACAATGACATCGGCCTTTTCTTTCGCTCTCTGGCCACGCCGGACTGGGACAACTTCGACACAACGCCGCGGGTCATCGCCATAACTGGGTCGAATGGCAAATCGACGACCTCGGCGCTGATTGACCATGTTGTGCAGGCCGTCGGACGTGATGCGCAACTGGCTGGCAACATTGGGCGTGGTGTGCTGGACATCGACCCTCCGGGTGATGGCGGAGTGATCGTTCTGGAACTGTCAAGCTATCAGACGGATCTGGCTCGGTCGCTGACGCCGGATGTGGCGGTGTTCACCAACCTGAGCCCTGACCATCTTGACCGCCACGGTGGCCATGGGGGCTACTTTTCCGCCAAGCGTCGGCTGTTTGCCGAGGGCGGCCCGGACAGGGCTGTGATCGGGGTTGACGAACCCGAGGGGCAGTTTCTTGTCAATCAAATGTCGGAAGGGCCGGCGGATGACCGCGTTATTCAGATTTCTTCGGGCCGCAAGCTCACAGGGCCGGGATGGCTGGTCTTTGCGCGCAAGGGGTTTTTGACGGAATGGCGCAAGGGCAAGCAGGTGGCCTCTATCGATCTGCGCAGCATCGCGGGATTGCCGGGCGCACACAATCATCAGAACGCCTGTGCGGCCTATGCAGCCCTTCGTACGCTGGGGTTTGCTCCGCGGGTGATCGAAAAGGCGTTTCACGGCTTTCAGGGCTTGCCACACCGCAGCCAGTTGGTGGCCGAGCAAGACGGCGTTCGCTATGTCAACGACAGCAAGGCGACCAATGTTGACAGCGCGCTCAAGGCTTTACAGGCTTTTGACAAGGTGCGCTGGGTCTGTGGCGGGCTGCAAAAGGAAGGCGGTCTGGACGGGCTTCAGGCGGGGCTGGATCACGTCGTCAAGGCCTATGTCATCGGGCGCGAAGCAGCAGGGTTTGCCTCGCAGATCAATGGACCCGATGCAGAGGTGTGCACAACCATGGCGGCCGCCGTTGCAAAGGCACGCGCCGAGGCGCAACCAGGTGAGGTTGTTTTGCTGGCCCCAGCGGCGGCCAGCTTCGATCAATATGACAATTTTGAGCAGCGCGGCGACGATTTCATGGCCTGTGTGCACCATGCGCTCAGTGACAAGGCCTGACAGTCTGTTGAAGCGTCTGCACTGGCGCGCCTTGTGCACCAACAGGCTGGCCCAGTGGTCAGTTTGGGTGAGCTGACGAAAAGCGACCTTGGACCGCTTTGATCACGTCGGCTGGGGTGGGCGTCTGAAATGCCTGGCAG
>JAKVCP010000058.1:0-7714 GCA_022448925.1 Paracoccaceae bacterium | reverse complement strand
CAGGGCCACCGGGCCAGCGGCCCCCCGCGTCAGCCTGCCAAGGCCGCAGGGTCACAGGGTCACAGGGTCACAGGCTTTGCCGGATTTCTGTGCCTGCCGCCCAGCCTGAGGACCAGGCCCATTGAAAGTTGTATCCGCCCAGCCATCCAGTCACATCGACCGCTTCTCCGATGAAAAACAGACCCGGCACTGTTTTGGACATCATGCTGCGCGAATCCAATCCAGAGGTGTCAACGCCGCCCAAGGTGACTTCGGCAGTGCGGTATCCCTCGGTGCCTTGCGGAGTCAGGTGCCACTGCGCCAATTGTGCAGACAGATCCGAAATCCGCGCATCCGACAGATCGCCGAGGTTGGCAGACAGGTCCATATGCCCTGCAAGGTGGTCGACCAGTCGCCCGGGCAAAAGAGCTGCAAGCGCTGTCTTCAGCTTGCGTTTTCCCTGCGTCTGTCGCAGCTCGCGCAATACGGCTGGCAGGTCCGTTTCGGGCAGCAGGTTTGCTGAAATCGTTTCCCCGTCCCGCCAGTAACTGGACAGCTGCAGGACTGAGGGGCCGGACAATCCGCGATGTGTGAACAGCATCGCCTCGTCAAAACTGGCACGGGCGTTTGACAGTCGAGCCGGAACCGAGACACCCGACAAGGTTTTGAACCGACCATCCGTGAAGGTCAACGGAACGAGTCCGGGGCGGGTCTCGGTCACGGTGTGGTCAAACTGGTGTGCAATGTCATAGGCCAGACCCGTCGCGCCCATCTTGGGGATAGACTTGCCGCCTGTGGCGACAATCAGGTTGCGCGCCGTCACGGTTTCGCGCCGCCCTTCACGGTCCAGGAGCGCGATGAAGGCCCCATCGGCGTGACGCAGGTCCTTGATCTCGGTCTGCAGCCACAGATCGGCGCCTGCTTTGTCCATTTCTTGACGAAGAAGCGCAACAATGAGTGTGGCCTTGTGATCGCAGAACAGCTGCCCAAGCGTCTTTTCGTGATAGGCAATGCCGTTTTGGGCCACCAGATCGATGAAATCCCATTGCGTGTACCGGCTAAGCGCGGATTTGTGAAAATGCGGGTTTGCGCCAAGAAAGCGGTCTGGCGCGCAGTGCATATTGGTGAAATTGCACCGCCCGCCACCCGAGATGCGAATTTTTTCGCCCGGCGCCTTGGCGTGGTCGATGATCAGGCTGTGCGGGCCAGCATGGGCGGCCGCCATCATGCCGGCTGCACCGGCGCCAAGAATAAGAGTGGTCACATGCATGGCCGGTGAAGGATCACGGATTGCGCGCTGACGCAAGCCTCAAGGCCGTTGCGCGCCTGTGCAACCTGAGGACCCGGCAGACTTGAGGGGTCTGTCATCTGCCCGACCTGTGGTCCTTTCTTCTGGCCGTAACGCCCGTGACGCGGTACACTTGCAATCAGACCCGGACAACCGGGCGATCTATGAGGCAGCAAAGGCGGTATTACCATGACAGACATGGTCTATGGCGCGGTCCCCGTTCAGGCGGGTGAGCCGGTTTTGCCAAAGTGGTGGCGGACAGTCGACAAATGGTCGCTGTCTTGTGTTCTGATCTTGTTCGGCATCGGCATTCTGCTGGGGCTTGCGGCGTCTCCTCCGCTGGCAGAGCGCAATGGCTTTGAGCCTTTTCACTACGTGATGCGGCAGGCGATCTTTGGTGGGGCGGCAATGTCTGCCATGTTGATCACCTCGATGCTGTCGCCCCTTCTGGTACGGCGGTTGGCGATCCTTGGTTTTCTTGTGGCCTTTGTGGCCCTCGCCATGTTGCCGATTCTTGGCACTGATTTCGACAAAGGAGCGGTGCGCTGGTATTCGCTGGGCTTTGCCAGCGTGCAGCCATCGGAGTTCCTCAAGCCCGGTTTTGTCGTTGCAGCGGCATGGTTGCTGGCGGCAAGCCAAGACATCAATGGACCGCCAGGCCGACTGTGGAGCTTTGCCCTCACGATTGCGATTGTGCTGATGCTGGCCTTGCAACCGGACTTTGGGCAGGCCTGTCTGGTGCTTTTTGGCTGGGGGGTGATGTACTTTGTGTCGGGCGCTCCGATCGTTTTGCTGGTGGCTATGGCGGTTCTGGTCGTCGCTGCCGGGATGGTGGCCTACAACAGCTCTGAACACTTCGCACGGCGGATTGACGGGTTTCTGACCCCGGATGTCGATCCGACCACTCAGCTGGGCTATGCCAGTAACGCGATCCGTGAGGGGGGCTTTTTCGGCGTTGGCGTCGGCGAGGGGCAGGTCAAGTGGAGCCTGCCAGACGCACATACGGACTTTATCATTGCCGTCGCAGCGGAAGAATACGGTCTGGTTCTGGTTTTGGTGATCATCGCGCTTTACTGCACTGTCGTTGTTCGCTCTTTGCTGCGGCTGATGCGTGAACGTGATCCCTTTATCCGACTTGCCGGGACGGGACTGGCCTGCATGTTTGGCGTGCAGGCAATGATCAACATGGGGGTTGCTGTGCGCTTGCTGCCGGCCAAGGGAATGACGCTGCCCTTCGTCAGTTACGGCGGATCATCGCTGATTGCGGGGGGAATCGCAGTTGGCATGCTGCTGGCCTTTACAAGAAGCCGTCCTCAGGGCGAGATAGGCGATATTCTACGCGGTCGAGGACGCATATGAACTATGGAAATGGCGGGGGCGTGCCCCTGCGGGAACGGGTGCGGCATGGCTGAAGGTTCAAAGCGCCCTCTCTTGATTATTGCCGCCGGGGGCACGGGCGGCCACATGTTTCCGGCGCAGGCACTGGCAGAACTGATGCTGCGCAGGGGCTGGCGGGTCACCTTGTCGACGGATGCGCGGGGTGCGCGCTACACGGATGCGTTCCCCGACGGCGTCGAGATTGAGCAGGTCAGCAGTGCCACATTTGCACGTGGGGGCATTCTGGCCAAACTGGCAGCACCGTTCCGCATACTGTCCGGCGTGCTTGGGATGGCCTGGCGCCTGAGACAAGAGCGGCCAGATGCCGTGGTCGGATTTGGTGGCTATCCATCTATCCCGGCATTGGGCGCTGCTTGGATGTTGCGTGTGCCACGGATGATTCACGAACAAAACGGCGTTCTTGGCCGTGTGAACACTGTCTTTGCACGCCGGGTCGACGCCATTGCCTGTGGAACATGGCCTACCACCTTGCCCGCCAATGTCGCCGCAAGCCATGTGGGAAACCCCGTGCGCCAGGCGATCCGCGATCGCGCCGGTGCGGGCTATATCGTTCCCGGCGATTATCCCATGTCGATCCTTGTGATTGGAGGCAGTCAGGGCGCCCGTATCCTGTCCGACATCGTTCCCCCTGCCATAGCCGCCTTGCCGATGACCGTTTTGTCCGTTTTGCGGGTCAGCCATCAAGCCCGCGGAGAAGATGAACTGCGCGTCGCCACATACTATGCAGAAAACGGTGTAAAGGCTGATGTTCAGCCCTTTTTCTCCGATGTCCCGACACGGATGGCGGATGCGCAGTTGGTGATCAGCCGCTCGGGCGCCTCCAGTGTTGCCGACATCAGCGTGATCGGGCGCCCGGCAATCCTTGTGCCGTTTGCCGCAGCGACCCATGATCATCAGACAGCAAACGCCCGGGGATTGGTTCAGGCCGGCGCTGCGATCCAGATGCCCGAAGCGCAGTTGACGGTCGAGAAGATGACAGAAACGATCCTGTCAGTTCTTGCGGACGCACAGACAGCTCAACGTATGGCGCAGGCGGCCCTGGATGCCAGCCGCCCGGACGCCACCGAGGCCCTTGCAGCCATGGTCGAAAATCTGGCACAGCAGCATCCGTCGCCACAGCAAAAAGAAAGCACATCAGGATGAAGCCACGCGTCCGGAGCCGCCAGACATGAGCGCCGCAACCAAACTGCCCACCGATGTCGGCCCGATCCACTTTGTCGGCATTGGTGGCATTGGCATGTCCGGCATCGCCGAGGTGCTGTTGAACCTGGGCTATCGCGTTCAGGGATCGGACCTGAAGCCCTCGAAGATCACCGAGCGGTTGGTGAAACTGGGCGCCAAGGTCTTTATCGGTCAGCATGCCGACAATCTGGCGCAGGCAGAAGTGGTGGTTATTTCATCTGCGATCAAACCCGGGAACGCGGAGCTGGACGAGGCCCGTCAAAAAGGCCTGCCGGTGGTCCGCCGGGCAGAGATGCTGGCAGAGCTGATGCGGCTGAAGTCCAACATCGCCATTGCCGGGACGCATGGCAAGACGACGACAACCACAATGATGGCCGAGTTGATGGTGGCGGGGCAGTTTGACCCGACAGTGGTCAACGGCGGGATCATCCATGCCTATGGCTCGAACGCGCGCATGGGGCAGGGTGAGTGGATGGTTGTCGAAGCCGACGAGAGCGACGGAACCTTCAACCGGCTGCCTGCGACCATTGCCATCGTCACCAACATCGACCCCGAGCACATGGAACATTGGGGAGATTTTGACAGGCTTCGCGACGGGTTTCTTCAGTTTGTTTCAAACATCCCATTTTATGGTCTGGCCGTGTGCTGCACCGATCACCCTGAAGTCCAGGCGTTGGTCGGCAAGATCAGTGACCGCCGCGTGACAACCTATGGCTTCAATGCGCAGGCAGATGTCCGTGCAGTGAACCTGACATACAAGGCCGGGGTGGCGCATTTTGACGTTGCCTTGCAGAATGAGGATGCCGTGATCGAAGGCTGCAGCCTGCCGATGCCCGGAGATCATAACGTCTCGAACGCGCTTAGCGCAGTGGCCGTGGCCCGCCACCTCGGGATGAAAAAGGATGAAATTCGAACCGCGCTTTCTAGCTTTGGCGGTGTGAACCGGCGATTCACCAAGGTGGGCGAGATCAATGGTGTTACGATCATCGACGATTATGGCCACCATCCGGTTGAGATTGCGGCCGTCCTTAGTGCTGCGCGTCAGGCCAGCGAAGGCCGCGTCATCGCGATACATCAGCCACATCGGTATTCACGTTTGCACAGTCTGTTCGATGACTTCTGTGCCTGCTTCAATGAGGCCGACGTCGTTGCAATCTCAGAGGTTTTCGCCGCGGGTGAGCAACCGATCCCCGGTGCCAGTCGCGATGACCTTGTTGCGGGGTTGATCCGGCATGGGCATCGTCATGCGCGCGCGCTTCATCACGAGGATGATCTTGAACGCCTGGTGCGCGAACAAACGCAGCCGGGTGACATCGTGGTCTGTCTGGGCGCGGGAACAATCAGTACCTGGGCGCACGGCTTGCCTGACCGCCTTGGGTCTTAAAAGATGTTTAAATCACTTAGCACGCCGTCCGTCTTCTCTGCCAGAACCGTGTCAATTATTCCTGCGATTCAGCGACCTGCAAGGCGATTGCGCTGAATCTTGGCTGCGCATCAGTCTTCCTGTGTGTTCGGTGTCAGCAGGTGGAACGCGACGATGGCCAGCGCGCTGGGGTGACGACCGAAGAGAAGGATCGGATCAAAAAGCCGGAGCGCGAGGTTAAGGCACTGCGCCAGGTCAAGATGAGTGTCGCGCAGAGTTTGGGGTCAAGCCGATCTGCAGGGCACTGCCGATTGCCCCTTCCACTTTCAATATCCATGCGGCCATTGCCCGTGATCCAAATCTGGCGTCAGACCGCGCCAAGGAAGACGCATGTGATCGTAAGAAGATCAAGGATGCCTTTGATGATAGCGGCAAGCGACATGGCGTAGGAAACATCTGGCATGAATTGCGAATAAACATCCGTGACATGGCCCGGTGTGCAGTGAAACGTCGCATGAAAGCTCTGGGAATACAGGGTGATGTGCGCGGTCAAATGCCGATCACACCCAACCCGGATACCTCTCATCCGTGCCCTTAAGATCAGATCAATCGTGACGTCACAGCAAACGCGCCAAACCAACTTTGGGCCAGTGACTTTACCCATGTCCCGAGCTGATAAGGCATGGTTTATGTTGCCTTCATCGTCGATGTCGTCGCGCGTCGCGACGTCGGCTGATCTGTGTTCGGCTCAATGACGATTGGCTTTGTACTGGCCGTCCTGAACCGGGCGTTTTGCCAACGGGCCCTTCTGAGGCTGGTGACCTGATTGACCACAGTGATCGGGGCAGCCAATACCTGTCGATCAAACAGACTGAACGAGTGGTCGTGGCTGGTATTGACCCATCCGTGGGACGCATGGGTGAAGGCTTTGGCAATGCTTTGGCCGAAAGCAGAATTGACCTTTCAAGACTGAGGTTATCGACGTCTTGGGGCCGTGCAAATCCGGCAGCCAAGTTGGATGAGAACCCCTGAATTGGGTCTACCTGACACAACACAAAACACCTTCACTCAAAATCGACGACGAAGGGCCGCGAGACACAGAGGAGAACGTCCATGCAGCCCTGAAAGCCGATGAAAAGCAGCTTAACATAAAAGCCAACAGCTTTACGGTCACCCGGGGGCGCTTCAGCGGTTTCCGACGTGATTGCCAAAGGGACAGGCCCGAACGTGAAAAGCATCGCCTCCGCCATATCGGTCGGCCTTTTCTATTTGGGTGCGATCACTCCACTGCTGGCGCGCTTTTCAGGCATTCGCATGCAGGGAGACGCCGCGCGGCTGTCTGACATCGTGATCACTGCGATACTCTTTCTTGCCGCACGCGTGGCAATGTCTGAGTGCAGAGACCAACGCTTTGTCTTTTTGGGCGATCTCCTCGGTGCTTTTGGTGTTGGTGTGGCAGACATTTTTTTTCAATATGCCTTGGCAGTTTCCTGCTGTGGCAGGGCACTAGCGCCACCGGGCATCCGGGCAATCGGCATCCGGAGCCGCCGCCTTTGTCACCCGCATTGCCAAGATGAACAGGTGTGTCTGACAGGCCGATTCCGAAGTCCAAACCGGCTTGGCACTGGCGGTCATGGGGGTCGCCATGCTACACTCCGCGACATGAGTTCTGCCTTGATCACAGCCTGCCTGTGGGTATTGGCCGCCACGGCCACTGCCATTTTGCCCGGTCGCCTGCAACGCACTGCAGGCTTTGCGCTATTGGCCGTTGCCCCGGTGTTGTTGGTTTGGATTGCTCTGACGCACGGATGGATGGTGTGTCTGGCCTGCCTTGCTGCAGTTGTTTCGATGTACAGAGAGCCGCTGGGCACTTTATTGCGCAAGCGGCGCGGCGACCGTGACGCGTCAGCGCCATGAGTGCCGCGCTTATCGCTGTTTGCGCCTGGGCGCTTGTTGCTAACGTGCTGGCCATGGTGCCGTCCAAAGACAATCATTGGTCGCGGGCCTATATGCTGATCGCATCCGGTTGCCCGATCTTGGTGTGGGCCACTTGGCAGCATGGCGTCTGGATCGGGCTGCTTGTTCTGGCCGCGGGGGCCAGTGTGCTGCGTTGGCCCGTACGGCATTTTTGGATTTGGCTGCGACGCGCAGGCCGTCTGAAAAATGAATGACAAGAGAACAAAAGAGGTGTCGAATGCCTCTTGCACATCCCGAAAAGCTTGTCTAAAGCGTCACACAACGGGTCGTTAGCTCAGTTGGTAGAGCGCTTCGTTTACACCGAAGATGTCGGGAGTTCGAGCCTCTCACGACCCACCATCCAAGCTCTTGAAATTGTCTGTCAGAAAAAAGAAACCGGGCACGGCGTTGGCAACGGCACGAACCTTTGGTGAACCTCATTGGATTGGTGCACTTGGTGTCATTGGTCATTTTGAGTCACCAGTGGCACGTCGTGGAATCCGGGATTTTTCCGCATCTTGTATCTAACGGCGACTATGGCGACCAAA
>JAKVCP010000057.1 GCA_022448925.1 Paracoccaceae bacterium | reverse complement strand
TGAACTTGTCGGCATCGCTTTGGTTGCTCTTGGCTTGGGGCTTGCGGCTGCACTGGCATCCTATGCGCCCGGGGACCCAAGTTTCTTTAACTCTACGGATGCTCCGGTCAGCAATATCATGGGTCACTATGGCGCCATCGTCGCAGCCGGACTTTTCATGATCATTGGCCTGGGCAGTTGGGCGATTGTCGCTGTTCTGGTCGTCTGGGGCGCGCGGCTTGTCCTGCACAGAGGCGAAACACGTCTGTTTTGCCTGATCTTTTCACCTATCTGGGTTTTCACAACATCGATCTATGCCTCGGGTATTCCGGTGCCGGAATCCTGGACCCTGACAGTGGGTCAAGGCGGATATCTGGGCGACATGTTGATGGGGATCTGTCTGAGCATGCTGCCCTTCGGTGTCGCTGCGGGGGTCAACATGATCATGCTGGCCCTTGGCGTCGTCTTTGTTGGCCTTGGCGCATTTGTTCTGGGTTTTACCTGGTCCGAAATCCTGCGCCTGTGCCGTTTTCTGATCATTGGTATCATCATGGTCTATGCCACCTTGATGACGCTGCTTGGTCGTGGTGCACGGGGCGCTGTGCATGCGGCAGCAACCCTTCAGGCGCGCAATGCCGCTCGCCGCGAAGAGCATCAGCGCAAGCGCGATGAAGTGACAGAGTTCTACACGGGTGACACCGGTGATCTGGATGATGGTGACGCACTGGTGACAGAGCTGTCCTCGGCCCCGATCCTGCATGCCGAAAGACCGCAAGGCCCGCCCAGGCAAGGGCTGTTGTCGCGGATGCCTTCCTTGGTGCGCCGCCCTGATCCCCTGCCTGAACCCGAGTTGATCGAAACGCAAGCCCCGGATCTTGCGGATCTGCCGCCCGGAGAGGACCGCATCAAGGCGCGCATTTCCCAGGCAGTGCGGGCCAAGGTCGAGAAAGACCCTTCGTTGCGGGCTGATCCGCCCAAGCCCCTGACAAAGGGACGTGGACACGGGCCCAAGCCTCTGATGGCGGACATCACCCCCTCTGAGCCGGTGTTGCCACAAGAGCCGCCATTGACCGCCCGGCCGCCGGTTGACGCGGAGCTGAGACCGTCACAGCCAATGGCCGCCGCTCCGAGCGCCAGCCGCCGCACCTTGCCTCAGGCACCGGTGTTTCCCCCGCCCGAGATGGACATCTACGTCGACGATGATGACATCACCCATTTCGAGGCATTTCCTGATCCGATCCCGGCTGCCCCCCCGGCCAAAGTGGCCATTCCGACCATGCCGGCCAAGAAGGTGGTTCAACAGCCGGATCGCAAAGCCTTGCAACCGTCGCGCAGGGCGCAGGCCGAAGCACAGCCGCAGCTTGCGTTTGACGAGGCAGAGGCGGAATTTCAATTGCCACCGCTGAACTTGCTGATGAGTCCTGACAGCATTGAACGCCACATCCTCAGTGACGAAGCGCTGGAAGAAAATGCCCGGATGCTGGAAAACGTGCTGGATGACTACGGTGTCAAAGGTGAAATCGTCTCGGTGCGTCCGGGACCCGTGGTCACAATGTATGAACTGGAACCTGCGCCCGGTCTAAAGGCGAGCCGCGTGATCGGTCTGGCCGATGATATCGCCCGATCGATGTCGGCATTGTCGGCACGTGTCAGCACGGTGCCCGGTCGATCAGTGATCGGCATCGAGTTGCCCAACGACAACCGAGAGATGGTGGCCCTGCGCGAAATCCTGTCGAGCCGTGATTACGATGACGTCAAGCACAAGCTGCCGTTGGCGCTGGGCAAGGATATTGGGGGGTCGGCGATGGTGGCCAACCTGGCCAAGATGCCACATCTTTTGATTGCAGGGACCACCGGTTCGGGAAAATCGGTGGCGATCAACACGATGATCCTGTCGCTGCTGTACAAACTGACACCGGATGACTGCCGGTTGATCATGATCGATCCCAAGATGCTAGAACTGAGCGTTTACGACGGCATCCCGCATTTGCTGTCGCCTGTTGTGACCGACCCCAAAAAGGCAGTCGTGGCCTTGAAGTGGGTCGTCGGCGAAATGGAAGAGCGGTATCGCAAGATGTCCAAGATGGGCGTGCGCAACATCGACGGATACAACAGCCGGGTGGAAGACGCCTTGTCAAAGGCTGAAATGTTCAGCCGAACGGTTCAGACCGGCTTCGATGATGATACCGGAGAGCCGGTGTTCGAAACCGAAGAGTTCGAACCCAGGAAGATGCCCTATATCGTTGTCATCGTCGACGAGATGGCAGATCTGATGATGGTGGCGGGCAAAGAGATCGAAGCCTGTATTCAGCGCCTTGCCCAAATGGCGCGCGCAAGTGGCATTCACCTTGTGATGGCGACGCAGCGACCTTCGGTGGATGTGATCACCGGTACGATCAAGGCCAACTTCCCGACGCGTATCTCGTTTCAGGTGACTTCCAAGATCGACAGCCGCACCATTCTGGGCGAAATGGGCGCCGAACAACTTCTGGGCATGGGTGACATGCTCTACATGGCCGGAGGCTCCAAGATCACGCGCTGTCATGCGCCTTTCGTCAGCGATGAAGAGGTTGAGGAAATCGTCAACCACCTTAAGGCGTTTGGCCCACCTGACTACGTCGGTGGCGTGGTCGATGGCCCTGATGACGAAAAGGCAGATAATATAGATGCCGTCCTTGGATTGGGTGGAAACACCGATGGCGAGGATGCTCTGTATGATCAGGCGGTTGCCATTGTCATCCGTGATCGAAAATGCTCGACCTCATACATTCAGCGCAAGTTGGCGATCGGCTATAACAAGGCGGCGCGGCTGGTCGAACAGATGGAAGACCAAGGCGTTGTCTCGGCTGCAAACCATGTCGGCAAGCGCGAAATCCTGGTGCCCGAGCAGTAATGCGGCTTGGGCGCTGCTTTGGTGTGCCTTGGGCCGCCAAAAGCGAGAGAGTTCTGGCGGGCACTGCCGAGTGGTGGCAGATTTGACCGAGGTCGAACATACAGGCGCAAGCCAAGCCTGGCGCTGAGTGTCCCGTGATGCCAGCCCCATTATACCAGCTCCGTGATACGAGTCCTGTCAGAACGGCCCTATCGGAGCTGCCCTGCCAAATCTGCCCGAGCCGGCGGGCCTCTCCATCCGGGGGGGCAATCAATGGCCTGACCTTGGCCCAATAATCCGGCATGAAAGCGCTCAGGCCTGTCTTGCCCCTTGATCCCAAGAAGCAGCATGCTGATATCAAACTCAGGGTGTCATCACGCCTGACACTCGCAGCCATTGGAAACGGGACCGACCATGTTGAAATCTGCATTGACCGCTCTTGTCTTTGTCGGACTGGCTTTTCCGGCGGCTGCCGAAAAGCTGTCGCTGAGGGACCTCTCTGCCTATCTCACGCAGATGAAGACAGCCGAAGCGACATTTACCCAAATCAACGATGACGGGTCGATAACCACCGGCACCATTTCAATCAAGCGGCCCGGCAAAGCCCGGTTCGAATATAACCCTCCGGCTGCCGCACGGGTGCTTGTCTCTGCCGGATCGATTTCAGTCTATGATCTCAAGTTTGACACACCACCGGAACGCTATCCCCTGAAGCGCACCCCTCTCAAATTGATCCTTGCACGGACCGTCGACCTTGAGACGGCAAATATGGTGGATGGCCACAGCTTTGACGGCACGGCAACGACTGTGCGGGCGCGGGACCCCAAAAACCCCGAGCTTGGCTGGATTGACCTGGTATTCACCGCAGATCCTATCGAGCTGCGCCAGTGGGTGGTGACAGACGACGCCGGGACGCAGACAACGCTGATTCTGGGCGGTCTGACCACCGGCCTGGAGCTGCCAAATGACCTGTTCACGATCGAGACGGTCCAGACCGACTAGCGCACCTATCGGCGCGCTGCCCGGCAATTGGCGAGTTGCGCCTCATAGACTTTGGCACGCTGATCCACCTCTGAGGCAATACGCATCAGCCAACTTTTCGCTCTGTAGCTTCTGCGTGCAAATCCCGTATGGCCTTCGTGATAGGCCAAATATTGGTTGCGGGCGTCATGCATGGCAACTCCGTTTCGGGTGTTGGTTGTGGTCATGTACCACCCCATGAAATCGGTCGCGTCGCGAATGTCATTTCGACGTGCGCCGCGTTTGCCCGTATCACGCCTGTATTCATCCCATGTTCCATCAAGGGCCTGCGCATATCCGTAGGCCGAACTTTGGCGGCCAACCGGTATCACGCCAAGTCGATAACGGAACGGGGTCCGCGCATCGGACTTGAATTTGCTTTCTTGATAGATGGTTGCCATCTGGACATGCATTGGCACGCCCCAACGCCGTTCGGTGGCGCGCAACGCGCGGCTGTAATGCGGGCGCTCTCGTAGAATTGAACAGGCATTGTCAAGGTCGCGGGGGGAGGAATTGCTTCCGCCTCCGCCGCCACAGGACGCCGCCAATAGGACAATCACGACTGCGCGAAGAGTGCTGCTCATTTGCCTCTCGCTTTTTTGCTTATCTTTACGCGCTACCCTATCCGATTGCACAGCTTCTGGAAATCACGTTTTTTCGGACCCCGGCGAGTTGGTGAAAAAGTGAGTCGCCAAATTGTGTTCAGAATTCGGCCCTAAATCAGTGGTTTTCACCGTTTTGTCGCTGTAAGACGCCAAAGACAGTTTGTTTCCCGTCAAATGGGGCCAAAAATTGGACAGTCTGTCCCATAAAGGTCTAAAAGACTGGAATGAGGTATCCAAAGATGAGCAATCGCGCCAAATATCACTTGGGACAAGTAGTCCGGCACCGCAAGCATCCCTTCCGTGGGGTCGTTTTTGATGTGGATCCGCAGTTTTCAAACACTGAAGAGTGGTATCAAGCGATTCCCGAAGACAGCCGGCCGCGCAAAGAACAGCCGTTCTATCATTTGCTGGCCGAAAACGACCAGAGCTTTTACGTCGCCTACGTCTCGGAGCAGAACCTTGTCGCGGATTACTCCGGTGAGCCCGTGGACCACCCCGATATTCCTGATCTTTTCGGGGCTTTCACCGATGGCAGCTATGAACTGCATTTCCAGTTGAACTGATCAGGCTAGAGCTTCCTTGCAAACGCCCCGGGTTCGGGGCGTTCTCATTTGATCAGTAGCCCAGCGCGCACCCATCCTTGCGCGGGTCAGAGGCCCCCTCAAGCACGCCGCTTTCGTGGATTTGTATGGCCTGTGCGCCGCCGATAGCCGTGCCTGGCGTCACAACGTGGTGACCCTTCTCAACCAGCGCCTGGCGGGTTGCGTCGCTATAGCCGCGCTCGAGGCGGGTGTCACCGGCCTCATAGAAACACCGCGGTGCATCAATCGCGCTTTGCGGATCCATTCCGAAATCAGTGATATTCGACAGGAACCGGGCATGCCCATGGCTTTGATACTGCCCGCCCATTACACCAAAGGGCATCACCAGACGGCCGTTGGCCCGCAGCATTCCGGGGATGATTGTGTGCATGGGGCGTTTGCCGCCGTGCAATTCGTTCGGATGGCCGGGCTGAAGCGTAAAACCAGCGCCACGGTTGTGCATCAAAATCCCGAATTTGTCCGAAGCTATGCCTGATCCGAAGGAATGGAAGATCGAGTAAATCAGGGAAACCGCCATGCGATTCCGATCAACTACGGTGATGTAGACGGTGTCTCGATGCACCGCTTCGGAAATCACGGTGGCGCAGGGCATGGCACGGTTCGGATCGACCAAAGCGGCCAGCCTTTCAGCTGTTTCCGGTGCAAGCATGTGGGCAATTTTCGCAGCATGGTCGGGGTCTGCGACAAAGCGATTGCGGGCATCATAGGCCAGCTTGGCGCATTCTGTTTCGATGTGTGCACGCTCTGCGCCAAAGGGATCCATACCTGCGATGTCAAAATGTTTGAGCATGTTGAGCAACAAGATGGCCGCGGCGCCCTGACCGTTCGGCGGGTGTTCCAGAAGCTCCTTGTTGTGGTAATTGCCGCTTAGCGGAGTGCCCGTAAGATGGGACACATTGGCAAAGTCCTCAAGCGTGTGAACACCGCCAGCCGCGGTCAGTGCGGCGTGCATATCCTCGGCGACTTCGCCGGTATAAAACGCGTCTCGGCCCTGCGCAGCGATGCGGCGCAAAACCTCTGCAACACCTTTGTGGCGGTGGAGTGTTCCGACCTTCGGGGCCACCCCGTCATCGAGAAACCATTCACGCGCTTTGCCCTGCAGATTGCCGGCGTCGTCAGCCCAATCCATTGCCACGCGGGGTGCCACAGGCACACCTGCCTCGGCATAGTGGATTGCCGGCGCAAGGAGCTTTTCAAGCCCAATCTGCCCCCAACGGTCCGACATTGCACAGAACGCATCAACTGCGCCGGGCAGTGTCACGGCGGCCGCGCTTTGCAAAGGGATGTCCTTGTGGCCCTGCTCGCGAAGAGCTTCGGCTGTGGCTGCCGCCGGTGCTTCCCCGGACCCATTGACCGAGATCACCTCGTCCGATCCGGCCGGCGAAACCAGCGCAAAGCAGTCGCCACCCAGCCCTGTCATCTGGGGTTCGCAAAGTCCCAACACCACGGCGCCCGCGATGGCGGCGTCCATGGCATTTCCACCGGCTTGCAAGGTCTGAATTGCAACCAAGCTTCCCAGGGGGTGCGACGTCGCACACATACCATTGGTTGCAAGTGCGGGCGACCGACCGGGCAAGTGAAAATCACGCATTCTGTTGTCCTCTGTCCGTTACGCGGGACAATAGGGGCCATGCGATGAAGGTCAATGTATCAAGGGTAAAGCTTGGGAGAGTTACTCGGCCCCGCGCACTAGGTGGGGGCTGTTAAGGCGCGGCGCCGAGTGAAGCTATATGCAGCTACAGTTACAGATATGATCCTGCAATCTGTCCGCAATGAGATGGGATTCTGGCAAGTTTTGGGTTTTTTGCGGGTCGGGGGCTCTTGTGTGCCTTCTTTGGCGCAAACCGGGGTGATCGGCGTTGTTGCACGCATTGCGGATTTGGCAGACACCTTCCAACCTGGGGATTCGTCTTTTCGGTGACAGTCTATCAGGGACGAAGAGGCACGCGGCTGCTGAGCACGGGGCATGGAAGTGGATCTCTGCGATCTGCCGGTCGATGTCGCGGGCCATGAAACTGTCCCCGGGCAGGTTGGTACAGTGTTTCATTGGTTTACCGCAGCTGGGCTGATGGCTTTGGCTTTCTGGTTGTCAGTTGAATCGCTTCAGATCTTGTCATGCATTGGCGTCGTCGTTCCGGACAAGGTTCAAAGCACGTGTTGGTGTCCATGGTCTGATGTTCTTTTGAGACGCGCATACGGCCCGTGCATTGTTTGGCGGAAAATGCGTCGTGATCTTCGCGGCTCCCGTAAACCACGTGAGACGTGACCGACCCGGCAATCTGATTGTCTGGGGTTTGGCCCTGCAAAGCCATGACCTTCACATCCAAGCCAACAACAAGCCTACAAAAGGCAACAGGGTTTTGACGACACCGCCCCTTTGCCTCTTTGGCAAACCGAACAGGGTTTCAGGATGCGGCATGCCTGAACCGCTGCGATGCTGAAGTGTCGTCGCAGACGACCTTGGCTGGATGGTGACGGTGTTCAAACCGTCCAAGGATCGAACCACTCGACCAGGACGCAACTCGTTTCACGGCGCCATTCCAACCTGGCCCATTCTTGGTCAGGCACCACGCAGCTGCCAGGCGTCTCATGATTATTGAATAAAACGTGCCGTCCCTTCAAAGTTTATGCAACACAGCCCTTGTGATGCACACATTCCTTTTCAAAGCCGTCATGATCCTGGAGGCTTTGCCCAACGCATCTAAGGCGTCTGGCAATCAGGGTGATCATGGATGAGGCGGCTTTGTGTGGCGCTTTGTCGGGACGATCATCTTGACGGCTTGCTTGGGATCGGCTGTGCCCGTCAAGCTCTGCTCTGAGGAGCAGACATTTCGATGTCAATGTTCAAAAGATTTTCGTTGCCAGCGCGTTGGTAGGTTACCGCTGCTACGCAGCCACGAATGACCTGCCAGCCCCATCCGCCTTCTGGAAGGTCGGCGCGCGATGCGCAGTCCAGTTGGGCAGGCCCAAGGCTTAATGGCAGTTGCCCGCCGGGCATCGCCTGCCCATGGTCCGTGATGGTGATGCCGACGGTCGATCCTGTGATGTTCAAGTCAATCTGGATTTTCCCGCGAGGGGTGTCGGAGTAGGCATGTTCAACAACGTTGTTCAATGCCTCGGCCAACACAAGCTCTGCTGTTATCAAGTCCTCGGATGTGAGACCGGCGGTTTTCAAAAAGGTCATGACCTTTGCCAGCGCGGCACGCACATCTTGCGGTGTGCTGTGGAAATGACTGTGAAAGTGCGGCCACGCAGCTGGACCATGGCAGCCAGAGGCGTCCCGTGGCCGCGGATCAGAGGCCATGTGCCCTGACGGCCGAGCGCGCGGTATCGTGGATTTTGAATACCTTGTCCATGCGGGTCAGCCGAAACACCTTGTCCACCGCCGGGGTCAAGCCTGACAGAGCTAAAGTTTGATCTACGTCCAACTGTTTCATCGCGGCGACGATGGCGCCAAGTCCGCTGGAATCAATGAAGGACACGTCACTGAGGTCCAGCACAAAGGGGCCGGCAGCCCCGGTGGTTTCAGTCCTCATCTTATCCTTGAACTGAATCGCGACAGAGGCATCTATCCTCTGTTCACCGACTTTCAGAATTTGCACACCACTTTCTTGCGTACAGGTGATTTGCATGGCCGAACACCCTGATAAGGTAACTGAGGATCAGGCTAGCTTCCAATACTTACCAATTGGTGAGCAGCCGCATTTTTGAGAAGAAAGGCGCAAGATGTCTGATGTGGTGATTACAGGCGCAGCCCGAACCGCGATGGGGGGCTTTCAGGGCATTTTCAACGGTGTTCCTGCGGTAGACTTGGGCGGCGCTGCCATCAGGGCCGCGCTTGGGCAAGCGGATGCCTCTGTGGTTGATGACCTGTTGATGGGCTGCGTTCTGTCTGCGGGACAGGGGCAGGCACCAGCACGGCAGGCTGGCTTCAAGGCCGATTTGGGCGAAGAGGTGCCGGCAACCACGCTTAACAAGATGTGCGGCTCGGGAATGAAAACGGTGATGCTTGCCTTTGATCAGCTTGCTCTGGGACAGGCCAATACGATTGTCGCCGGTGGTATGGAAAGCATGACAGGCGCACCGTATCTGCTGCCAAAGATGCGGGCAGGGGCGCGAATCGGACATGGGCAGGTGATCGATCACATGTTCCTTGACGGCCTGGAAGACGCCTATGAAACGGGCCGCTTGATGGGCACCTTTGCCGAGGATTGCGCCGAGGCCTACCAATTCACGCGCGACGCCCAGGACAGCTATGCGCTGGTGTCACTGTCGAACGCTCTCGCCGCTCAGGATTCCGGCGCATTCGAGGGCGAGATCGCCGCATTTGAGGTCACCTCGCGCCGTGGATCAGAGCGTGTGACGGAAGATGAACAACCCCGCAAAGCGCGACCTGACAAGATTCCGACTTTGAAACCGGCATTCCGCGCGGATGGCACTGTGACGGCGGCAAACAGTTCTTCGATTTCGGATGGCGCGGCCGCATTGGTGCTGTGCCGATCCTCGGCAGCAACCTCTGCACCGCGTGCCCGCATTCTGGGGCACGCAAGCCATGCGCAGGCGCCGAACCTGTTTACCACGGCCCCGGTTTCAGCGGCTCGGAAATTGCTTTCCCGGATTGGCTGGTCGGTCGCGGATGTCGACCTCTGGGAGGTGAACGAGGCCTTTGCCGTGGTGCCAATGGCTTTCATGCATGACATGGGCCTGCCCCGAGATATCGTGAATGTGCATGGAGGTGCCTGCGCGCTGGGGCATCCGATCGGCGCTTCGGGTGCACGCATATTGGTTACCTTGCTGAACGCCCTTGAAACGCGTGGTCTGAAGCGGGGAGTTGCAGCCATATGTATCGGCGGTGGCGAAGCGACTGCGATTGCAATCGAACGGATGAACTGAATGAAGACAGATCTTGACTACAGCGCCTTGCGCAGCGCCTTAATGGCACTCACCGACGGAGAGACAGACACGGTTGCCTTGATGGCAACCGTCACGTGCGAGGTGCACCACGCAGACGATCGTTTTGATTGGACTGGCTTTTATCGTGTTGTCGCGCCGGACTTGTTGAAGATCGGACCGTATCAGGGGGGGCACGGTTGCCTTGTGATTCCCTTTGCGCGTGGCGTGTGCGGGGCCGCGGCCCGCACCGGAGAGATCCAGTTGGTGGACGACGTCGAGGCGTTTCCCAGCCATATTGCCTGTTCAAGTTCGACCCGGTCTGAATTGGTGCTGCCGGTATGGAACAGCGCGGGTCGGCTGTTGGGTGTGTTTGACATTGACAGTGATCAACCAGCGGCCTTTACGCAAAAGGACGCGCAGGCACTCCGTGCCATTCTGGCCGAGGTCTTTTCGGCTGCTGAGTAATCCTTTGGCGTCTGTCAGCGGCTGAGCGACGGGCGTCTCTGGTGTCAGTTTGCAGTGCCTGTTTGCCATGTTTGCGTGAAAAATTCACTTGATTTTTCATGCAATCAGCGCATCGTGAAAAAATTCGTGTGATTTTCACGGCGCCAGAGACCTGACCATGCACCATGCTCGACCTGACCAGATCAAAACCCTTGGCGCCGACCTGCGTGCGTTGCGCAAGACCCGTGGTTTGACACTGTCCGATTTGGCAGAAACGCTGGGTCGGTCTGTTGGCTGGCTGAGCCAGATAGAACGGGATCTGTCGTCTCCTTCGATCAATGACTTGCGCGCGATTGCTGCCGCCCTGGATGCGCCGATTTCCATGCTTTTTGGTCAGGCCTCAGCGCCGGTGGACGAGGCCGGCTTGATTGTACGAAAGGGCGCCCGACGGCCCATCGGATCGGCGGAACAGGATCTGGTCGAAGAGCTTCTGTCGCCTGATCTGACAGATGATTTCGAGGTTGTGCACTCGACCTTCAAGCCGGGCTGCAGCCTGTCACAGCCCGTGTCCCGCCCAACCCAGGAAGTGGGGTATGTCATTTCCGGACAGTTGGACCTTGAGATCGACGGCAAGCTGTTCTGTCTTAATGCGGGTGACAGCTTCCGGATCAGGGGAGAGCCGTTTCGATGGATGAACCCGCACGCGGTATCTGCGGTTGTGATCTGGGTCATTGCCCCTCCGGTGTATTAAGATGGGGCAAGCCATGTGCCAAACACCGTTACGGATTGACGCCTTTGACAGGAACGGAGCGGCGCGCATGATGCTGTGGCGTGGACATTCACAGGCAAGGCGCCATTGCGGACATCGCCCAAGAGCCGCAGACCACGCTTTGATCCGCTCGCATTTGGGACAGACAATTGGGTGTGGCGGGTTGAACGCCCCCTCCAATGGAAATGCGGCAGACATGGGCGGTCATCGAAATGACCGGGTCGACGCAACAGATAACCACACAAAGGGTCAGGGCGGGCGCCTCCGATCTGGTGTGTGGCCGTAAAACCAGACATCAGGGAGCGAACACATGGCTGATTTTCCAACTACGGCCCGCGTGGTCATCATCGGCGGTGGCGCCGTGGGGGCCTCGGCGATTTACCATCTGTGCAAAGCCGGGTGGACGGACTGCGTTCTGCTTGAGAAGAACGAGCTTACGGCCGGATCGACCTGGCATGCTGCGGGAAACTGCCCAAGCTTTTCGACGTCCTGGGCCGTGATGAACATGCAGCGATATTCGCTATCGCTGTACAGGGGCTTGGCCGAAGAGGTCGACTACCCGATGAACTATCATATAACGGGATCGATCCGCCTGGGACATTCCAAAGAACGCATGCAAGAGTTCGAACGCGCCTTGGGCATGGGCAACTACCAAGGGCTGAACCTTGAAATGATGCAGGTCTCAGACCTGAAACAGCGCTACCCCTTTATCGAAACACACGACTTGGCAGGCGCACTTTTTGATCCCGAGGATGGCGATATTGATCCTGCGCAGCTGACCCAGGCACTGGCCAAGGGTGCGCGCAACATGGGGGCACAGATCCTGCGCTTTACCCCCGCAACCGGGATCAGCCGTGAAAATGGCGAATGGATCGTGCAGACGGAAAAGGGGGACATCCGATGTGAATTCGTGGTCAACGCCGCAGGCTACTATGCCCAGCGTGTTGGCGAGTGGTTCAAGCCATACGGCGGACGCACCGTCCCGATGGCTGTCATGAGCCACCAGTACTTCCTGACCGAGGAAATTCCAGACCTGATCACCTACACCCGTGAAAACGGAAAACTGCCGCTCTTGCGAGACGTCGACAGCTCGTACTATCTGCGTCAGGAAAAGCATGGGTTCAACCTTGGCCCGTATGAACGCAATTGCAAGGCGCATTGGATCACACCAGATGATCCCATGCCCGAAGACTTCAGTTTTCAACTGTATCCAGACGACTTGGACCGTCTGGAATGGTACATCGAAGATGCCATGGCGCGGGTGCCGTTGCTGGGCACTTCGGGTGTGGGACGCGTGATCAATGGGCCGATTCCCTATGCGCCGGATGGGTTGCCGTTGATCGGGCCGATGCCGGGTGTGCCGAATGCCTTCGAAGCCGCAGTCTTCACGTTTGGCATTACCCAGGCTGGCGGCGCCGGAAAGGTGTTGGCGGAATGGGTCACCGAAGGACAGACCGAGTGGGACATGTGGGCTGTCGATCCGCGGCGCTACACAGATTACACGGATCAGGATTACTGCAATCAGAAAGCAATGGAGGTCTATGGTCACGAATACGCGATGCATTTCCCGCATCACGAATGGCCTGCTGGACGCAACAAAAAGCTTTCCCCAGTGCACGACCGGGTCATTGAACTGGGTGGCGTCATGGGCGCCTACAACGGGTGGGAACGCGCCAACTGGTTCGCGAAACCGGGGGATGACACCCGCGAAGAGGCAACCCACACATGGGATCGTGAAGGACCTTGGACACAGCGGGTTCGCGAAGAATGCGAGGCGGTGCGTGACAGTGTCGGTGTTCTGGATCTTTGTGGCTTTTCGCGCTTTGACCTCAGCGGCACCGGGGCTGCGGATTGGCTTCGGGGCCAGATCGCTGGCGCACTGCCCAGGGTCGGGCGTATGAACCTGGCCTATTTTGGCGATACCCGGGGGCGTATCGTGACCGAAATGTCGGTGATGCGCCATGACGAAGATAGCTTTACCCTGATCACGGCGGCCTCGGCACAGTGGCATGATCGCGAGTTGTTGACCCGTCATCTGCCCGAAGGCTTGACCCTGACCGACCATACGACCGAGTGGAACACCTTGATCGTTACGGGCCCCAAGGCGCGTGACCTGCTGAACACTTTGGATGCCAAGGCTGATTTGACCATGGGGTGGCTGACACATCAGGATGCGATCGTCGCCGGAACGGCCTGCAGGCTTGTGCGCGTCAGCTTTGCAGGTGAACTGGGGTGGGAAATCCATGCGCTCAATGCCGATACGCCCGCGCTGTATGAGGCCGTGCTTGGTGCTGGCGCTGTTCCCTTCGGCATGTATGCGCTGGATAGCCTGCGGATTGAAAAGGGCTATCGAAGCTGGAAGGGCGATCTGTCGACAGATTATTCGCTGCTTGAGGGCGGGCTGGACCGTTTTGTCAAATTGGACAAAGCACAGGATTTTCCGGGCAAGGTGGCGCTTTTGGCCGAAAAGCAGCGCGGTGTGAAGAAACGCTTTGCCATGATGATTGTTGAGGCAGGCGCGGCGGACGCGCCGTACATGTCAACGATCTGGAAAGGCGGTCAGGTGGTTGGCGAAACCACCTCGGGCAATTGGGGGTATCGGGTGAATGCATCGATCGCGATGGGCATGTTGGCGCCCGACCTCGCCGTGCCTGGCACCGAGGTCGAGATCGACATCTACGGCCAGCGCTGCAAGGCCATCGTGCAGGAAGACGCCCCTCTTTGGGATCCTGCAAACGACCGGATCCGCGCGTAGCCTGGAGGAGACATGCCGGGTTTTGTCGACCACATCACGGGCCTTAGACCGATTGTTCGCCCACAAACGTCGTCCGCTGATATCAAGCTGATGGCCGTGGGCGCTTTGGCTGCTAAACCGAACTGCTCTGTGACAGGCGGCATTGCAAAGCTCATATGCGCTTTGCATCGCGCCCTGCCGGGAGCTGCCGTCTCTGGCCGCGGAGCAAAGCAGGCGGGATTGTGTGGATGCGGATGACTTTTGCGTCACCAGGCGGTAACGGCTGTCTGGCCGGGATGTTCACAGCGCCGTCTCACCTGTTCAAGCGCGTAAAGACCATCATGGCTGTGACCGAAATTCCAGAGATCGCGCCGATTGGCCCGGTCTTTGTTTACCCTGAATATGAGAGACCAGCATGACAGAAATCACGATCCTTGACGGCGGTATGGGACAAGAGCTGCTGAAGCGTTCGGGGGATGTGCCAACCCCCCTGTGGTCGACCGGTGTCATGCTGGACCGGCCCGGATTGGTTGCCGAAGTGCACAAATCCTATGCCGATGCCGGAGCAAAAGTTGCCACCTCCAACACCTATGCGATCCATCGCGATCGCTTGTCTGGCGGTGACAACAACCACTATGCGGGCGAAGGCGTTGACATGCCGGATATGGAGCATCAGTTCGAGGCCTTGCTTGACGCCGCCCTGAACGAGGCAGATGCCGTGCGTGACACATGCAAGGTCGCTGGCAGCATCGGTCCGCTCAAGGCCAGCTACCGCGCCGATTTGCATCCGGACGAAGCAACGGCGGTGCCGATCTATGCCGAGATCGCCAAATTGCTCGCACCGCGCGTCGATATGCTCTTGTTTGAAACCATCCCCTCGGTCGAGGCCGCCCGCGCCTGCCTTGCAGCGGGTCGTCAAACTGGCAAACCCGTCTGGTTGTCATTCACCGTCGCGGATGAAGATGGCAGCCGGCTGCGCTCTGGTGAGCTGCTGACAGAGGCAGCAACGGTTGCCGCAGAGGCAGACGCTGCGCTCGTCAATTGCTCTATGCCCGAGGCGATGTTGGCGGCTCTTGACGCGCTTGCGATGTCGGGTCGACCCTATGGTGCCTATGCCAACGGCTTTACCAAGCTGACAAAGGCCTTTGTCGATGGCGGTGCCACCGCAAGTGTTCTGAAGGCACGGCAGGATCTGACCCCGCAGGTTTATGCGGAGTATGCGCTCAGCTGGGCTGATCACGGTGCAACGCTTCTTGGCGGCTGCTGCGAGGTGGGGCCGGATCATATCTCTGAAATGGTTTCCCGGCTGACGTCTGCCGGGCATACGCTGGCGCCATGATTGGTCGCCGCGTTTCCCTGCCCTGACCCGGCTCAACGGCACCTGCTAGAAGGACCCGGCCCATGGATCTGCCCAAACACGCCCGCGTTGTCATCATTGGTGGTGGCGTCATCGGTTGCTCTGTCGCCTATCACCTGGCCAAGCTCGGCTGGACTGATGTTGTGCTTTTGGAGCGCAAGCAACTGACATCGGGCACCACCTGGCATGCTGCGGGTCTGATCGCGCAGTTGCGGGCGACAGCCAATATGACCAAGCTTGCGAAGTACAGCCAAGAGCTCTACGGCAGTCTCGAGGCCGAAACCGGCGTTGCCACCGGGTTCAAGCGCTGTGGATCCATTACGGTGGCACTGACCGATCACCGCCGCGAAGAGATCTTTCGGCAGGCGGCCATGGCACGGGCCTTCGGTGTCGACGTCCAAGAAATCTCGCCAGATGAGGTCAAGGGCAAGTACCCGCACCTGAACACCGCGGATGTGGTGGCGGGGGTTTTCCTGGACAAGGACGGGCAGGGTGATCCAGGCAATATCGCCTTGGCACTGGCCAAAGGTGCCCGGCAGAACGGCGCATTGGTTCGCGAACGCGTAAAGGTCACCGGCCTCGCAAGGGCAGGCCGCCGTGTGACCGCTGTGCAGTGGCAGGCCGCAGATGGCGACACAGGCCAAATTTCCTGCGACATGATCGTGAATTGCGCCGGCATGTGGGGCCACGACGTCGGTCGCATGGCCGGCGTGAACGTCCCGTTGCAAGCCTGCGAGCATTTCTACATCGTCACAGAGGCAATCGCGGGTTTGACCCAGTTGCCCGTGCTGCGGGTCCCAGATGAATGCGCCTATTACAAAGAGGATGCTGGCAAGATCCTGCTTGGCGCCTTTGAGCCGCGGTCCAAGCCTTGGGGCATGGCCGGCATTCCCGAGGATTTCGAGTTCGATCAATTGCCAGAGGACTTTGACCACTTCGAGCCCATCCTCGAGGCTGCGGTGAACAGGATGCCGATGATGGCAGAGGCAGGGATCCACACGTTTTTCAACGGACCCGAGAGCTTTACGCCCGATGACGCCTATCATCTTGGCCTGTCGCCCGAGATGGACAATGTCTGGGTCGCCGCTGGGTTCAACTCGATTGGCATTCAATCGGCGGGTGGCGCTGGCATGGCCCTGAGCCAGTGGATGGAGACGGGCGAAAAACCCTTTGATCTGGGGGACGTGGATATCAGCCGGATGCAGCCATTTCAGGGAAACAAGCGGTATCTGGTCGACCGCGCCTCAGAGACGCTGGGGCTGCTTTATGCAGATCACTTCCCATATCGCCAGAAAGCCACCGCCCGCGGTGTGCGCCGAACACCGTTTCACCAGCACTTGCTGGAAAGGGGGGCGGTGATGGGCGAACTCGCTGGGTGGGAACGGGCGAACTGGTTTGCTGACGCAGGGCAGGACCGCGCCTACCAATACTCCTGGGGACGTCAGAACTGGTTTGAAAACACAGCCCGCGAACATCATGCCGTGCGCAACGGTGTCGGCATGTACGATATGTCCTCTTTCGGAAAAATCCGGGTCGAAGGAGGCGACGCCGAAGCCTTCCTGAACCATGTCTGTGGCGGCGACATGTCCGTGCCCTTGGGCAAAATCGTGTACACGCAGTTTCTGAATGCGTCTGGTGGC
Organism: Paracoccaceae bacterium; assembly: GCA_022448925.1. Taxonomy (GTDB): domain Bacteria; phylum Pseudomonadota; class Alphaproteobacteria; order Rhodobacterales; family Rhodobacteraceae; genus JAKVCP01. The sequence continues at coordinate 5,238 of JAKVCP010000057.1, read as the reverse complement.
ATCGAAGCGGATGTCACTGTCACCCGCCTGACCGAGACCGTGTATCTTGTCGTGACACCTGCGGCCACGCGATTGGCGGATGAAACCTGGCTGCGGCGGCATCAGGGGGCGTATAACGTGGTCATCACCGATGTGACCGCAGGCGAGGCTGTTCTTGCTGTCATGGGTCCGCAATCACGCAGGCTTTTGCAAAGCGTGTCACCCAATGACTTCGGCAATGAGGTAAACCCTTTTGGCACTGCGCAAGACATCGAAATCGGCATGGGCCTGGCCCGGGTGCACCGTGTGACCTATGTGGGCGAACTGGGATGGGAGATCTATGTCAGCGCGGATATGGCGGGACATGTGTTCGAAACGCTTCATGATGCCGGGCAGGACCTGGACCTGAAGCTGTGCGGAATGCACATGATGGATTGCTGTCGCATCGAAAAGGGCTTTCGCCACTTCGGCCATGATATCACCTGCGAAGATCACGTGCTTGAGGCGGGGCTGGGATTTGCCGTCAAGACCACCAAAGCGGATTTCCTGGGTCGTGATGCTGTGTTGCGAAAAATGGACGAAGGCCTGTCAGCTCGTATGGTGCAATTCCGCCTCACCGACCCTGAACCTTTGCTGTACCACAACGAGCCGATCCTGCGTGACGGTCAGATCGTTGGCTACCTGAGTTCGGGCAGTTATGGACACCATCTGGGCGGAGCGATGGGATTGGGGTATGTTCCATGCAAGGGCGAGGTGCCGGCCGAAATACTGGCCTCTACGTATGAAATCGACGTGGCGGGGATACGGGTCAGGGCCGAAGCCTCTTTGAAACCCATGTATGATCCAAAATCGGCCCGCGTGAAGGCCTGATCGCAGCATCACAAAATGTCATTGATGCGCGGCTTTTGGTGGCCGCTCATCTGGGCTATGGCTGAACTTCTTTCAGAGGATCTTCAGATGGTGCAGCAACAGGACAAAGATCAGCCCGCGGGGCTACTTATGGCGGTGGCTGCCTATTTCATGTGGGGGCTGCTGCCGTTCTACATGAAGGCCGTCGATCACGTGCCCGCCGTAGAGATTGTGGCTCACCGGATTATCTGGGCTGTGCCAGTTGCGGCGCTGGTTTTGATTGCTTTGCGCCGCACCCGCGACCTGCGTGAGGCGCTGCGGTCGCCCCGGATGTTGGCCATGGCAGCGGTTACAGCGGCGCTTATCTCGGTCAACTGGGCAATTTATGTCTATGCTGTGGTGAGTGGACAGGCGCTGCAAGCAGCACTTGGATACTACATCAATCCGCTGTTCAGTATTCTTCTGGGCGCTGCGCTGCTGGGGGAACGCCTGACGCGTATGCAAAGTGTTGCGGTTGCTCTTGCGGCGGCGGCGGTTGTCATTCTGACGGTTGAGGCAGGCGCTCTTCCCTGGCCCGCCCTTGGTATGTTGCTGACATTCGGGTTCTATGCCTTTTTCAAGAAATGGTTGTCGATCGGCCCGAACCAGGGGTTTCTTCTGGAGGTTCTGATCCTGCTGCCTTTTGCTTTGGGGTACTTGGGATATCTTCAGGCAACCGGGATGAGCGTGTTCCTAGACAGCTGGCGCACATTCGGCCTGTTGCTTTTGGCTGGGCCGGTCACGGCAATCCCGTTGATTTTTTACGCCAATGGGGCCAAACGCATCCGTCTGTCGACTGCCGGAATTTTGCAGTACATCGCCCCAACGATGATCTTTCTTTGTGCCGTCTTTGCCTTTGGCGAAGAGTTTTCCGGGGCAAAACTGGTCGCTTTTCCAATGATCTGGGCGGCGCTTATCGTGTATAGCGTTCCGATGCTTCGGCAGATGCGAGAGAAGCCATGAGCGACTATTCCCCACCGGATACGCCACTTGAGGTGCTGCATGCCGACCATGAGGTTTTGTGCGTGGTCAAGCCTGCTGGCCTTTTGTCGGTACCGGGTCGCGGGGCACATCTGGCCGATTGCCTGTTGACCCGCGTCCAGGCGGCTTTTCCAACAGCTTTGCTGGTGCATCGTCTTGATCGCGACACCTCGGGTGTGATGGTCTTTGGGCTAACACCGCATGCACAGCGGCATCTGAGTGGTCAATTCGAGGCGCGCAGAGTGAAGAAGACGTATGTTGCACGGCTGGATGGGCGACTTACGCCCGGGACCGGCGAGGTGGATCTGCCGTTGATCGTGGATTGGCCAAACAGGCCGCGCCAGATGGTTGACCCTGAAAATGGCAAACCTGCGCTGACCCGGTGGCGGGTCATGAAGGCAACAGATGCAGAAAGCCGGGTGCACTTGATGCCTGAAACGGGACGCAGTCATCAGCTGCGGGTGCATATGCTGGCGCTTGGTCATCCCATCCTGGGCGATCCGCTTTATGCCGAGGCCACTGCACAGGTGCATCCGCGCATGATGTTGCACGCCCAGGAGCTGCGCCTCAGACATCCTGAGGGGGGGGCGGGATTGCGGTTTTATGTGAAGCCCGAGTTCTAGTCCCTTAGTGCAGTGCCCGATTGGGGATCTGGATTTTTGAGTATTTTTGGAAAGATGAAGAGGTGGGACGGTGCCCACCGGACGGAACAGGCCCCCGGTACCTGTTCCGCAGATCTTGTTGGTGCCGCGCTTATTCTGGCGTCCAGTCCGAAATGGCTTTGACCTCGAGGAAGTCCTCGATGCCCCATTTGCCACCTTCTCGGCCGTTGCCGGACTGTTTCATGCCGCCAAAAGGTGACCCGGCCCCGCGGCTCTTTCCGTTCATCTCGACCATGCCGGACCGTAGCACGCGGGCAAGACGGTTGCAGCGCGCCTTGTCCTGGCTTTGGACGTAGTTTGTCAGGCCATAAGGGGTATCGTTGGCGAGCGCGACGGCCTCTTGTTCCGTTTCGAATTTCATTATGGAGAGGACCGGGCCGAAGATTTCTTCTTTGGCGATGGTCATGTCGGGTGTTACGTCGGCAAAGACCGTGGGTCGGACGTAATATCCTTTGTTCAGGCCATCCGGCCTGCCGACGCCGCCGGCGACGAGGCGGGCACCTTCATCGATACCGGTTTGAATCAATCCCTGAATTTTGGTCCACTGCGTCTCATTCACGACTGGTCCGATATGACGCCCGTGTTCGGATGCGGGCCCAACACTGATCTTGTTTGCCATTTCGGCTGCAATTTCGACCGCTTGGTCATAGGCGCTGGATTCAACCATCATACGGCTTGGCGCGTTGCAGCTTTGTCCTGAGTTGTTCATCATATGTGCGACGCCGCGTTTCACTGCGCGGTCATCGGCGTCGGCAAAGACCAGGTTTGCGCCTTTTCCACCAAGTTCAAGCGACACCCGTTTGAGTGTGTCAGCGGCAGCTTTCGTGATCAATTTGCCAGCACGGGTGGAGCCGGTAAAGCTGATCATGTCTACATCGGGATGTGAGGAAAGCTGTGTTCCCACCCCCAAGCCATCACCGTTTACAAGGTTAAACACACCGGGTGGAAAACCGGCTTCGTGCATTATCTCTGCAAAAAGAAGCGCATTCAGTGGGCTTTCCTCGGAGGGTTTGAGCACCATGGTGCACCCTGCGATCGCCGCGGCGCCAACCTTGAGCGTGACCTGGTTCATTGGCCAGTTCCAAGGGGTGATCAGCGCGCAGACGCCAATTGGCTCATGCGAGATAAGGTCATTCGGGGCGTCATCTGAAAGTGCATGTTCAAACGGGAATTGTCGTGCGGCGTCAATGAAATTGGCAAGGTGCCAATTTCCGCAGGGCGTTTGCGACCCTTTCGACATGTCGATGGGGGCCCCCATTTCCATGCTGGTCAATTCGGACATTTCCTGTGCCCGCGAACCGTAAACCGCAAGCAGCTTTTCCACCAGTGCGATCCGGTCCTCGGCCGGTGTTGCAGCCCAGTCCGGGAAGGCTGCTTTTGCCGCAGCGACCGCAGCATCGGTGTCGGCCTGTCCTCCCAGAGAGATCGTCGCACAGGCCTCTTCGGTTGAGGGGTTGATAACGGGGTGATCGCGGCCTTCGACCGGGTCTACCCACTGGCCGTTGATGTAAAATTGGCGTTTCTCGATCATGTCGAACTCCAGGAACCGTTGGGAGGGGCCGGGAAACGCATATGTGATCGTGCCCGGGGTCAAATCACTCTGTCACTCTGGTTCCCACTGTGCAAGACATGCTGCGCATGTACGGAACTTCACGAGGCCGCTGTCTACCGGCTACTTCGGTTCCGTTGACCTATCAGAGGACAGACCATGGCTTTGCGCATCAACGACATCATTCCCAATCTGACCGTCGAAACTGATCACGGCACGTTCACCCTGCATGACTGGATCGGCGACAGCTGGGCGATCCTGTTTTCGCATCCCAAGGACTTTACTCCTGTTTGCACCACAGAGTTCAGCGCTGTTGCTCAGCTGGCGGACGAGTGGGAAAAGCGCGGAACAAAGGTCATCGGTGTCTCTGTTGACAGCGTCGCGGACCACAAGAAGTGGAAGGGCGATATCGAGGCATTTGGCAACGCCGCACCCGGGTTCCCGATCATTGCCGATGATGGGCTGGCCGTGTCCAAGGCGTTCGACATGCTCCCGGCTGAGGCCTACCTGCCCGACGGACGCACCCCAGCTGACAGCGCGACCGTGCGCTCGGTCTTTATCATCGGGCCTGACAAGCAATTGAAACTTTCGATGACCTATCCGATGACAGTGGGCCGGAATTTCGCAGAAATCCTGCGCGCCCTGGATGGTTTGCAGATCTCGACGGGCAAGGGCGTGGCGACGCCGGCCAACTGGGTGATGGGCGAGGATGTGATCATCCCACCAACGGTGAGCAATGAGGATGCGGTCGCCAAATTCGGTGAGTTTGAGACGATCCTGCCCTACCTGCGCAAGACAAAAATGCCGTAGCGCAAGAAGGCCCGGCGTGACGGGCTTCGGTAATCAGATCCGAACCGGATGCAGATATAAAAACCTCCGCAGTCCAGTGGCGACGCATTCAGCTTCTCGGGATATGGCAACCAAGGTTCAGGTCGTTATGAAAAGTAAAAGATAGGCTTAGCTTTTGGGGCCATAGGTTGAGTTGGGTTCCGCCGCGGAGCGTGGCGGAGCCTTCAATCGTAGGTATCACATAGGTGTGGCCGGGATGCAGACGTTCTCCGCAGTGTAAGCCAACGTCTGGAATGCGGACAATGTGAGCTTTCGTTGCGTCGCCTCCAACGGTAGAAATATGCATATCGTGGTTTCAGCGAATAACACATCGGGCAGAGGGAGGCGGAT
>JAKVCP010000056.1 GCA_022448925.1 Paracoccaceae bacterium | reverse complement strand
GCGGCGAAGCGCATCTTCTCTGATAGCTTCATAGGTGCGCCAATGCATGTTTGGCGGCTTGCTTGGGAAGGGCTTTAAAGTGTTGTTGTCTGTCTGGCCAAGCTTGCGGCGAATCTTGAAAGCCTTGAGCAGTTTACGTTGTGCTGGGGACAGGCTCTCGCTCCGGTAGCGTCCGCCCAGGCACACTCGGCACCCCCAGAGATTGCTGCGCGACTTTTTGTAGAGGATGGCGCAGCGTCTGTCACAGGATGGACAAAGCACCCGAACCGAGATTGTGATAGATGCTGTCAGGGCGCAGCAATCAGGCCAACCCCCTGTGGGCGACCTCATTCCCAGAACCGCGCCCAGGGTCCGTGATAATCACCGCCGTCGCGGTCTGTCCGTTCGAACCCATGTGCGCCAAAGAAGTCTCTTTGACCTTGCAGCATATTCGCGGGACCACGCGCCGTCCGCATGGTATCAAACCACGCCAAGGCACCAGACAATGCCGGGACGGCAATGCCGTTTTGAATGGCCGTCAATGTGACTTTGCGCAAAGCGGGTTCTGTCGATTTGATGCGTTCAGAAAATGCCGGGGAATGCAGCAAGCTCTGGTTGGGATGGTCGGAGAGCGCCTGCGCCATATCGTTCAACATCGATGATCGGATGATGCATCCTGCCCGCCACGTCTGTGCCACTGTATCAAGGGGAATATCCCAGCCATACTCGGCCCCGGCGCGCGCAAGAAGCGTAAAACCCTGCGCGTAACACATGATTTTCCCGGCGGTCAGCGCGGCTTCCAAGTCTTCCAATGTCAGCGCATCAGCAGGGAGCGTCTGCGGTCCCGCTCCGAAAATCGCTTCGCCTTTGCGTCTGTCATCCAGCATCGCGGACATGTTGCGCGCCGCGACGGCTGCTTCGATCACTGGAATGGGTGTGCCGAGTTGCTGCGCCTCAATGGCGGTCCAACGCCCGGTGCCCTTCTGGCCCGCACGATCCAGGATGATGTCGAGCATCGGTTTCTGGGTGTCGGGATCGCTGGCGGCCGCAACACGGGCGGAAATGTCGATCAGGTAGCTCTCTAGCGGCCCTTCATTCCACCGCTCGAACACGGGTGCGCAGTCTGCAGCGCGCATCCCCATCCCATCTCGCATCATGCCGTAGACCTCGGCGATCAGCTGCATGTCTGCGTATTCAATGCCGTTATGCACGGTCTTGACGAAATGGCCTGCCCCTGCCGGACCAAACCAAGCGGCGCACGGCGTTTCGCCATATTTCGCAGCGATCGCTTCCAGTATCGGCGCGACGCGTTTCCAGGCGGCCTCAGGCCCACCGCCCATAATGGCCGGGCCAAACCGTGCCCCTTCTTCGCCGCCAGAGACACCGATCCCCATGAACTGATAGCCTTCGGCCTCTGCGGAGCGGCGATTTGTTTCGTGAAAATTCGCGTTTCCGGCGTCGATAATCAGATCTTCGGGCGACAACAGAGGCTTCAATGCAGCAATCTGCTCATCCACCGGGGCCCCCGCAGGGACCATCAAGATGATCTTTCGCGGCACCTCCAGCGCAGCGACAAACTCTTCTAAAGAGCCCGTTGGCGTGATTTGCGGCGCAAGCGGCCCGGCGTTGTCAAAGAAGGCACGCGTTTTGGCACCCGTGCGGTTATAGACTGCGATTGAAAATCCATGCTCCGCAATATTCAGAGATAGCATCGCACCCATTGTGCCCAGCCCGATTAGCCCGATTTTACTCACGGTTGTTGTACTCCGACGCGTTTGAGGACCACAGAATGAGACGGATGCGGTCGCTGTTGCTGAAATCTGATGCCTGGCGCGGGTGCCAAAACAGAGGTCTGAAAACCGCTCAGGCATGAGAATCCATCCCGATAGTGCCCTTGCAGTGAGGTGCAGTGTATCCGGTTGTCTGCCGAAGGCCACAGGTGCTTTCCCGATCCGGATGCACGCAATCTTGAGATGTTCCACTTGTTTGGTTCAATTGGCCTCTGATTGGCCGGTTACCTTTGCAATCCGGTAGGGGTTGGCAATCGCGTGCGGGTGCTTGGTATCGATGTGCACTTACGGTTGCTTATTTCAGATCAAGCTTTCATCAGAGATAGGCCCTCTAAGCTGGCTATGCGATAATTTATTCATAAAAACATGGTCTTGGAGATATTTTGACGATCGGCAAATATGCCGCCGAATTATGCTTATGCCTCAGGGGTTAAAAAAGTTCCCAAGTGCACGCAGATTCTGGTAGGAAAGCTTTGGACAATGAGCAGCTCCGCTTGTCACGCTTCGTTGAAGCGCGACAACAACGCCCCTTTTTTGCTCCACGTCGAGGACTCAAACTGGACATGCCTCCGGGCTGGAAGTACGAATACTCGGTCGAAGCGAAACCTTTTAACTCTTGGTCATAAAAATGTCTCTGGAAACAAAAACTGCATATCCGATTGATACTCAGACACTTTACATTCCACCTAAAGAAGCCGCTGAGTTAGGCAAAGTTTATGCTGAAAAGTATCAGTAGGAAAAGCCGTATCATTATATTGGAATAGATGATTTTCTTCCGGCAGAAGTTATTGAAAAATTGTACCTAGAAGCTGTCAAGGTGGATGAAAAGGCGCCAGAGCATAGCTCTGCGCAGGAGCATTTGAAGACATCCTACAACCCTGATATTTTGCCTGAGTATTCGCGTCTTGTATTTGGGGCACTAAACTCCCAATCCTTTATTCGGTTTCTTGAAGAAATGAGCGGGATTCAAGGGCTTATCGCAGATCCCTATTACAAAGGTGGCGGTATCCATCGAACGAGCAACGGTGGCTACTTGGGAATCCACGCTGACTTCAATCATCATAAACAGATGAATTTGGAAAGGCGCCTGAATGTTCTTATCTATCTCAATCCGGATTGGAAAGCCGAGTACGGTGGATCCTTTGAGATTTGGACTGATGACATGAAGGAGAAAGTGGCAAGCTATCCGCCGATCATGAATCGGATGTGTTGTTTCACCACGTCCTCAACAAGTATGCATGGTAATCCTGAACCGGTGAACCATCCGGATGGACAGCCAAGATTGTCTATCGCTTTGTATTATTACACGGCCACTTGGACCGATAGCCACGTGGCCCATAGCACGCTGTTCCGTGTGCGCCCTGGAACAGAGGACCAGGTGACCAAAGGGGCTGACCGATTGAAGACAATGCAGAAATATACACCCCCTGTATTGCATCCCACCGGCCAAAAAGTGATGCGTAAGCTAGGCCTGTTGTAGCTCCGTTTGCGCGGCTGTTTGCGGCGCTCGGCAACCACTTGGATGGGCCTGCCCGGATTAGTGTAGTTGGGCCAATGCTCTTTGGACCATTAGCCCCTCCTCACTTTTCAGGCCGAACGCGCAACAATCTGCTTTAGGGTTCAGCGGTCGCCTGTATCACGACACCAGCGCGGCCTTCGCAAGCGTCTTCATCGTGTTTTCATAGCGCGACTGCGGCCAACCGCAGTCTTGGGTAAAGTGCTCCCAGTTCTCTACGGAGAGCAGCGTCCACAGCAGGTCTGTTGCCGTTTTCTCGGACAGATCAGCATTCAGATCTCCGTCTTTGGCAAGCGCCTGCACCGCCGCTGCGCACCCGTGGCGTACGGCACCCATGCGGTCGTTCCAAGCGCTGGCGGCCTCTGCATCGCTGGCGCGCATTGCGCGCAGAGCAACAGACATGCCGTGAATCTCCGGGATGTAGCCCGTCCAAACCTCAATGAAGGCCTCTAGCCGCGCCATTCCAGATTGCGCAGCCCGGCTACGTTCAAGCCGCCCATCAATGTTTTTGACAGAATCCAAGTGGCGCGCCGTTGCGATCAGCAAGTCAGCTCGATTTGGAAAATGCAGATAGAGGGCTTGCCGGCTGATGCCGGCCGCTTTGGCGATATCTGACATGCGGATATTTTTATCGCCTGATTCCAATAGCTTCCACGTCGCATCGAGGATTCTAGTTTTGGTGCTGATCTGATCTCTTGACATGTCGTCAAGGTATCACCTATTTACACCGTGTCAACTTTACACAGTGTCAAGTGATGGCGCCAACACACCACTGGAGATGAGAAATGAAAGTCATTGTATTTGGAGCAACAGGCACGGTCGGAAAGCTGGCCGTGGAAGAGCTTTTGAAAGCAGGTCACGCGGTGACGGCCTTTGCCCGCAACCCCGCCAAACTTGAAATCAAAGATCCCAAGTTAACCCATTTCGTAGGCGATGCGCTCAAGGCCTCAGATGTTCGTAGCGCCGTTAAGGGCCATGATGCAGCCGTGATAACGCTCGGTTCGGGCATGTCCCGCAAAAGCATCGTCCGGTCAAAAGGCACTTTGAACGTGATCAACGCGATGCAGGTGCATGGCGTACGCCGCCTTGTCTGCCAGTCCACGCTGGGCGCACACGAAAGCTGGTCAAACCTGAACTTTTGGTGGAAGCACGTCATGTTCGGAATGTTGTTGAAGCCCGTGTTCGAGGATCACGAATTGCAGGAAGAAATGGTTCGGGCCAGCGGTCTGGATTGGACCATTGTCCGCCCGGGTGCCTTCACAGATGCACCTGCAAACGGCGCCTACAAAGAGAACTTCCCCGCAACTGAGCGCAAACTGACGTTGAAGATCCCGCGCGCAGACATTGCAGCCTTTCTGAGCCGCCAGGTCAGCGATGCGTCCTACCTTGGCCGTGCCGTTTCTATTTCGAACTAACAGCATAGAGCGGAGTTTCAGCTATGTTTGAAAACCTATTAGATCCCGTGCTTTTCCTGGCCGGCCTTACGGCCGCGGTGGTGACCGGTGTTTTCTGACGTTTTCAGATTTCGTGATGCGTGCGTTGGGGGCTTTGGCCGCCTCCGCAGGCGCAGAGGCCATGCAGCACATCAACCGTGTGGTCTACAGATCTTTGTTTATGGTTTTGCTGCTCGGGTCTGTGCCACTGGCGGGCGCATTACTCATTGTGGCCCTCACGTCGGCGCCCGCCGCGGTGGCTTACTGGATGGGTGCCGGGGCGCTCAGCTACTTTCTGGGTGTCTTTGTTGTGACAGCCTTCGGCCATGTCCCAATGAACCAAAAGCTCGATGCGCTGGATCACACATCTTACGCAGGGCAGGGCTACTGGTTCGTGTATTTGAAGAGTTGGACCCGGCTAAATCATGTGCGCACCATTTTCTCTCTTGTGACTGCTATTTGTTACTTCATGGCCGCCGTTCATTGAGAAATGCGAATGGATGTCCTGCGGGCCATGATCCTGCAGGGCATCACATATCAGCGGATTCCTGCGCGTTTGAGGATTTCATTCAAAGCAGCGTACCTACGCGAAAAACTACAGCCTTTTCAAACGGACGCCCGCAAAGCAAATGGGAAACACAGAGTATTCCAGGCCCTTCTGGGTTGGGCAATTTACCGCTTTGTTATAACACTGAAATCAGCCTAAAGTTCTGAGTGTTCCATGTCTTAGTGCAAATGGAGATCAAGAATTGGCCCAGGACGAAGCGCAAGCACCGAGTGAAAGCCGCCTCAGTGTCGAAGCGCAGGATGTGATCGATCGGTTTGAGGTGGATCCCGATGCCGTCACAATCATCGAGACGGACACACTCACCAGTCTCGCCATGTCGCCCGATGTCAGCCTCAACCGTCTTGTGCGCGCGGGGCCGGACCTCATCTTGGTTCAGGATGATGGCAGTCTGATCGTTCTGGCCGGTGGCGCAGAGCGCTCGATGATCCTGATGTTTGATGGCTACAGCTTGCCGTTGGCGCAGATTGCACGGATCGCAACCCCTGCGGATGGCATCGCCCGCGTGGATGACATTCCTGATATCCCTGCATTTTTTCTTGATAATCCCGGATTTACCCTGCCGGGGAGTGGTTACGAGCAGCAAGTAACCGCAGGGGATCCCCTGATAGGCCTGCCATACAACCCACTTCTGCCGCCAACGGACTACAAATGGATCGAGCGCCGCGACAATGAATATGGCGGAGGGGTCTCGGATGAGGGCGGTCTGGAGGGCCTCACGCTCTTTCAAACCGCGCCAATTCTATTGTTTGAGACGGACGCCACTGTCGGGCTGACACCTGCTGCCTATCTGGATGTGCGCTTTGAAGATGGGGTCTTTGCGCCTGGGTTGGTCGACACGGTAAGTGTCGTCTTGGGTGGTTTGCCCATTGGCACCCAAACCACTGAAGGCACATTGAACACTTCGGGTGGCGTGCTGGAATTGGATTTCACCGGGTCCTGGGCTGAGTTTCAGGCCCTCACGATCACATTGCCCAAAGACTTTTCCACGACCAGCCGGATTGACGCTCCAGAAGGTCCGCTGCCGATCAGCTACACCGTTACGGGTGTTAATCGAGAGCAGGCAACGCTGGATACGTTGGCGCGTGTCATTGAAGAAGGGGACGCGATCATTGACGATACGCTGCCCGACACTGTGCCGGACGAAACGGACGCGGAAACCATCTTTCGCCCATCAGAACTGCTTTTACCGGAAGCAACGGACATTGACGGCTCCGAAGCGCTGTCGCGTGCCACACTGACAATCGACGGTCTGCCGGGAGATGCACAACTGGCGACGCTGCTCCAGAACCTGCCCGCAGCGGCTCAGGCCAGCCTCGCGCAACAAGCCAACGGCTCGACCACTCTGATCGTGACTTTGCGTGCGCGCGATGTTGGGGATGTGCAGGCTGCCTATGAGGCATTGCAAATCACATTGGCCGCCGATTTCTCAACGGCCAACCGCAGCGATCTTGGTCCGACCGAAACGGCTTTGCCGCTGACCCTGACCCTGGACATTCAGACAGATGAAGACCTCAACTCCTTGATTGATACGCCGAGCGATGGAACTGTTAGGGCATCGCGTATTGTTGACATCGGCTTTGAGGCCGACATCGCTATATCAGCACCTGCCAGTGTAGATGGTGTAGAAGATGGAGACGGCGTCGACGGCGATGGTGTGACGGTCCAGATGGGCATCACAACAAAAATCGAGGATCGCGACGGCTCCGAAGACGCAGCAATTGTGGAAATCAGTTTTACTGGCTTACCTGCGGGAGTTTCAGCTTCGAGGGGCACGCTAACTGGTTCAACTTGGACAGGCACTGCTGCCCAAGCTGAAGCGCTGGAATTGTTGTTCCCTGGCGATTATTCCGGGCAGGTCAGCGCGCAGATTGCCTTAATCAGCCCTGAGGGTAGGGCAGATACCAGCCAGATTATAACAATCACTCCAACTGGCGATATCGATCTCGTCACTCCAGATGCCATATACGCGGAAACAGACGCTCCGCTGGTGATCCGGCCCTCTGACACTTGGACAGCATCCATCTCGGATACCGATGGCAACCTGCCATTGGAGACTTTCACCTCGGTCACACTGACATTGGCAAACCTGCCAGCCGGTGTGGCTGCCTTGAATGTGCCCGCCGCAAGCGTGACCTTTGACGCTGCAAATGGAGGCACCTTCACCTTCACCGGCCAACAAAGCGACTATGCTGCGCTGGAACTGGTGTTCCCCACTGATTTTTCGACCGAAAGCCGTGCGGACGGTCCTCCACCGGGGCCGATCACAGGGACTCTCGCGGCAACGTCAACGGAGGATATGGCGGGCCAGTCTTTCCCTGTGTCCCTGACCATTACCCCTGAAGGTGACGTGGCCATCGACGACACGCTGCCGGACACAATTCCGGATGAAACGGATGCGGCAACCATCTTTCGCCCATCAGAACTGCTTTTACCGGAAGCAACGGACATTGACGGCTCCGAAGCGCTGTCGCGTGCCACACTGACAATCGACGGTCTGCCGGGAGATGCACAACTGGCGACGCTGGTCCAGAACCTGCCCGCAGCGGCTCAGGCCAGCCTCGCGCAACAAGCCAACGGCTCGACCACTCTGATCGTGACTTTGCATGCGCGCGATGTTGGGGATGTGCAGGCTGCCTATGAGGCATTGCAAATCACATTGGCCGCTGATTTTTCTACGGAAAATCGAAACGATCTTGTTGCCGGCCAAACAACCCTCCCGCTTACCTTCACCTTGGATGTCCAAACAAATGAGGACCAGGACGCTAGTTCAGATACTCCTACAGATGGTACAGCAACTGCAACGCGCGTGGTGGACATCGGTTATGAGACCGACATTGACATAACCGCACCTCCCGTTCTGACCTATCCAGAAGATAACGGCGCACCAAATAGCAACGGAGGCGCAGATGTTCCTCTGAACCTAGATATCAAAATTACTGATGACGACGGCTCGGAAACGGATGATCCCTCGAAGCAGCCTTTTGACGCCAAAGTCCACATCGATTTTGTTAATCTACCTGCAGGCACGACGGCAAATGATGGTACTCTAAACGGCCAAAACTGGGATGGGAGCGTAGATGAGGCAAATAACCTCTCATTGAAAGTTCCTGGCGATTATTCTGGCACATTCATCGCCGTGACTACGGTCACAACGCTGGAAGGGACAGACTCGGTTCTACAAACCGTCGTTATCACCCCAACGTCGGACATCCTCATATCGGGTGATATCGAAAGCACCGAAACGGACGCAGAGCTGACGCTTCTGTTGAGTGACTTTATCTCCGTTTCGGTTACCGATCCGACGGAAACCTTGGTTAAATTGGATTTCATCCTTCCAGGTCTTCCCGCTTTAACCCGGGCCGAAGATGGCAATGGAAATCCTGTTGGGAGTTTTTCAGCCAATGGAAGTCTGCAAGATCTGACGATCACCTGGCAATCTGGCGCTAGTTTTGATCCGGCGCAGGTCGTACTTATCCTGCCAGAAGACTTTTCGACCGAAAACCCGGACAACCCACTGCAGGCTACCGTTACAGCCGAAACTGATGATGGCGGGAACACCAGTACTGTAACAGAAACTGTCGACGTGCGTATCAACGCTGAAGGGGATATTTCTATATCAAGTGCGACCGTCGCATTGGCTGAAACTGACGATCCCGTGCAGGTCAAGCCGTTTGAATATGTCTTGCCCGACGCAAACGATGATGATGACTCTTCGGAGACTGTACGCTTTGTTTTGACCAAATTTCAGGGGCTCCCGGCTGGGGCACAAATTTCGACCGATGGCGGATCGAATTGGTTCGGGGTCAATGGAACGTACACGTTCACAGGCAGCTTAGACGAGTATAAGGACCTTGTGCTCGAATTGCCGGCCGATTTTTCCACGGACAATCCTCAAACAAGCCTATACGCTGACATTTCGGCTGTGACTGATGAAGGAGGTTTAGGCTCGGCTCGGCTCGATATCACCCTCAGTGTTGAGGGTGACTTGGAGATCACTGGAACGGGTCTGATTACGGTGGACGAAAACGATCCCGCCGGCGTCATAGATGAAGATTCAACCTCATCTGCCCCGCTCGACATCCGCGTTGCCGATGCCTGGACTGCGACAGCCTCTGACAATGATGGCTCGGAAGCGGTGGCCAACATCCGCGTGGAATTGCGCAACCTTCCCACCAACGCGGAATATTCAACTGATAATGGGGCCAGCTTTTCTGCCGTGCCCAGCCCGATGCCCTTTGTCCTCGATGGCCTCGACGAGGCTGGCTACGCCGATCTGGTGATCCGCCTGCCGGATGATTTTTCCACAACAACTGACATTGAAGGCACTGTCACCTTCACCACGGATGAAGCGATCCAAGCCGGTGAGACAGATGTTGACGGAACCGATGGGATCGAGAGCCGGGATTTCACAATCACTGTCAATCCAGAGGCTGATGTTCGCATTACCGGCCAGGACATCGAGGTGATCGAAGATCTGGGCCAGCCCATTCCCCTGAACCTCGCGGTTGCGGTTGTGGATAAAGACGGCTCCGAAACCCTGACCCCGCCCATAAGCGTCGACTTCACCGGCCTGCCGACCAACGGTGACGTACGCCTAACTGACGGCACTGTTTTGAGCGGACCGGCGGCCACATGGACCGGGAATGCCACGGAGCTGGCCCAACTCGGTGTGGAAGAGCTGCCCGAGCATTTCTCTGGCACGATCGATTACACTGTCACCGCTGTCACCAATGAAAGTGGTCCAGCCGGCGTGAGTGAAAGCTTCAAATTGGATGTCACTCCGGTGGCCGAGCCGACGCTGGATCTTACGGTGGAGACCGTTCCGGATACCGTGGTCGTCACTGGTGATGCCTATGTGGTGGATGAAGATACTCCTTTTCTGTTGAAAATCGCTGCCGCCACCCCAGACCAAGATGGATCCGAGGAACTCACGACCGTTACACTTGATATGGTTCCAGCCGGTTGGGTTGATGCTGCTGCTGTTGCGGATCTCAGTGCTTTCGAACAAGGAGCAGGAGATATTGCGACGGCCAGATTTTCAGGGACAACTATTTCCATCGTATTGAAAGCGGGCCTGACAACATGGAATGGCGGCTTGCGCCTAGCTCCGTTAGCAGATGATGATCGCGATATAGAAACGATCCTCAACAGTGATCTCACTGGCACTGTCACCAGCCGCGACACGGCAAGCGGGCTGCCGACGGACACAGCCACGGCGCAGGACACGGTAGATATTGATGTCGATGCCGTGGTTGACGGTCTGGATTTCACCGTTGGCAACATCACGACCGATGAGAATGTTTCGGGTATCCGAAAGCTGAACCTGAAGATTAATGACCTCGCCCTGCAGGACAGTGACGGTTCCGAGACGATTACAGGGCTGGAGCTCGTGATCTCTACGGTGACGGCCAGCACGCAATTTGATCCTGGCAATCCCGGACAGCTTGAGTTGCGCGTTGGGGACAACTCCGTTGCCAGCAGTGTTCAGATTACCCAGACGGCGTCTGATGCAAGTTCGGTGAGCTATTCGGTCACGCCGGTTCTGGGGGCGAGCCAAGCCGATGTGGCTGCTGCATACGAAGCCTTGCAGATCCGTGTGCCCCAGTTCTTCAGCGGGCAGCTGACCGTGGATGGGACTTTCAGCTGGACTGAAACCCAGACCGGCGACACAGAGATCAACCCGGCGGACAACCCCAACGCGTCGACGTTCCAGTTGGTCAACACCATCCGGCCCATCGCCCAAACGGAGTTGGAAGCAGCCGTCTTTGTCACTGATTCAGCCACGGTCGCATCTGGCAGCCCGACTGAAATATCTGTTGTCCAGACTGCGACCGACACCGATGTGTCTCTGTCTGCCTCGGAAATCCTGACCCTGCTGGAAAGCACCGCAGACGGCTCAGGCGCTGGCCAGGTATTGCCATTTGTGCGCGTCGTTGTGTCGACGCCAGATTTCGACGGGTCTGAGCAACTGCAACAGATCACCATCGACAATGTGCCGTCAGACTGGGTCGGCACGACCGGCACCCTGACAGAAGCGCATTTTGCCAGCGCTGATGGAACCGGCGCGCTCGCGGCAGCGGAATGGAACAAGGTGACCGACGCCACTTATGATGCGACGACCGGTCAGGTATTGCTGACATTGGATGCTGGCGTGACGAGCTTTGCCGCTGCGCTGAGGCTGTCGCCGACGCTGTATGAAGACTATGACGTCGATCGCGACAACGGGGATCCCTTTACCTCGGCCGGAACGTTTTTTGGCAATGATCTGGTGATCACAGTCGGGGCAGATGACACCAACACTCTGACCACTGACGATCAAACAACCGATGCCACATTCGACGTGGATGTGGATCCAGTGAACAACACCGGTGAGATTTCCGTACTGCCGCAAGGCAACGAGTTGGATATCGACACCTCCCAGCCTGAACCTGGGGTTTGGCAATTCAATTTCACCCCTGCCATTACGGATATGGACGGCTCTGAAACCATCACCGGTGTGATCCTCGAAAACATTCCCAACACCATCACCATGTGGGTGACGGACCCAACGAATCCATCCGGTGATAAAATTCCCGCGCTGCTCGAGACCGTGGACATCGTGAACGGTGTCAACTCTTGGTCTTTGGACCAGAACGAGTGGGACAGCGTTGAATTGCGCGGTCTGCCAACCCACTATGCCGGTGAATACCCTATCAAAATGACGATCATCACCACCGAAGCGGACGGTGGTCAAACCGGCACCACGACTGTGGACCTCATCACATATGTCGATCCGGTGGTGGATGGCGGGAATCCATCGGAACGCGTTGAGGTAGACGAAGACACGATGATTGCCGTCCCGCTTGACGGTAACCTGATCGACAACCCGAACAATTCGCCCGGCAGCCCGGAAGCAATCACCGGCATGGTGGTGATCTCGAACGTGCAGCCCGATAGCCAAGGCCGCATTCCGCGGTTCTTCACATCCTCTGATGTTGCTGACGAAGTCTTCTTGACCCCAGCAGGCACCCTTGAGATCACCCCTGCTGAAGCGCTTAACTTGCACATACAACAGGGACAGGACAGCAACGAAAATACCACGTTCGACGTGACGATGACCTATGTCGAAACGCTGGATGCGACTGAGCTCACAACGGCCACAGGCACGGTCACCGTTGAGGTCACCGGCGTGGCGGACATGCCGGATGCAGATGGCCAAGACCCGGATCCATCCAATGATCCTAATGGGATACAGGATAGCGCCATTGCGGCTGTGTTCCGCCCGACCGACAGCACGGGCGGCATTTCCAATGCGGACCTTGTCTATGGCTATGCGGGGCGCTCTGGCGAGTCCTTCGCCCTAAATCAGCGTCTGAGAAACTTCGATCTGGAATTTGGTATCGTCGGCCCGCTTGCGCTTTTCACCTCTGCGACTGAATTGTCAGCGCAAATGACTGAAAGTAAGCCTTTGGGCAGCTTTGATGGATCCGAGACGCTATATTATGTGATCTCCGACGTCTCGCCCGATGTCGTGTTCTTGGGTGTTCAGCCTTCCTCTGCCGATGGCAGCGTTTACGTTGTTTCGGAGGCGCAACTTCCGGGCATAGAAGTGCATGTCAAAGCCAGCGCCCAGGTCGAATACTATCCAATGACCTTTAACGCCATTGTGGTTGAGGATGACGCCGCTCCGTTTGATCCATCGTCTGTGAGCCAGGCAGATCTGCAGTCGCTCAATGTCAATAAGGGCTATGCGGTAGAAACCTTTGATTTTGCCATCGTCGCGCTGCCAGCTGACGGCGGTGGAGGTGATCCTTGTACGCCAGATCAGCACCTTCCTCTGCCAGTGCTCTACACAACCGGCAGTGGCGATGAAGATACCGTCATTGAGTTGACCCTGCATATGACACCGTCGGGCCCGTATCAGGACCTGAATGATTTGGTTAACTTGCCGAACAATGTAAACGGAGCCTTTGGGATCGCGATCGACTTGCCCGCCGGGGCAGTGCTGTCATCCGATCCCACCGGGGCAGTTCTTCTGGACCCGACGAGAGGGGTCTATGTGATTGATATCAGAAAGCTGGGTATCGATCCGAGTGACCCCACTCAATCCAGCGGTAAGTTGCTGCTAACACCGCCGGAGCATGAAAGCTCTCCGTTCAACAATTTTGGCGATGCCAATACTCTGGGTCCCGACGATCCCTATGATGACTTCTCCAAACTGGATGCAAACCTTGTCCTTGAGAATGTCACCTGCGGAACTGTGACATCAGGCGGAACGACTTTCTCCTTCAATGTTATCCCCGTCGCCGATGGTCCGAAAATTGCCATTGCGGGGGGCAGCTTTGATGAAGACACGCTTGGGGATCTGGGTCTCACCATCTCTGAAATCGACGGTGGTGAGAGGCTGACCGGTCAGGTTGTCGTGAAGGTGGACTCCGCCAATGGTGGCGCACTCTATGATGCGAGTGGCAATCCGTTGAATGGGGCCCAACAGGGATCGACCGTTGTCTACAGCATAGATCCGGCAGATCTGGCCGGGCTGCAACTGGGCGCGGGTCAGCACTATAGCGGCGATCTGAGCGTGACTGTCGAGGCCACCACAGAAGATCTGAACGGTGATACCAAGACGAACTCGGTCACCAAATTGGTACAGGTGATCCCGGTTGCGGATGTCCCCGAGTTCATCTTCGACGACACGGTGATAGACACGGAAACCGGGCAGCCCTTTGTTGACCTTTCGGGCACGCCCACAATCACAGCCATTGAGGATGTGGCATTCCGGCTTGCTTCCGTGCTGGATGCTGACAGCCCGGATCAGGATGGATCTGAGGCGCGCACCATCACACTTTCGGGCGTGCCGGATTACCTTTTGGTCGATGGGCCCGCAGGCAACGGGTTCGTCAATAATGGCGATGGCAGCTACACGATGTCTTTGGCGGCCTATCAACAGATTACCCTGCGGCTAAAGCCAGAGCATGCAAGAACGCCAGATGCGCTTGATCCCTCGATACCCGCGTCGGTTCCATTGACCATCTCCGTCACCACGCTTGAGGCGGCCAATTCTGATCAGAACAAAGGTGACCAAGTATTCAATTTCCAGGTTCGACCAGACGCGGACACCCCAACCCTGACCGCTTCAGTCGATCCGATCGCGGGTGTGGAGGATGATGGACAAACCTACACGCTGACGCTTGAGGCCAGCAGCCCCGATGCCCATGAGGTGATTGGGTTCGAAATTCCCGCAGTTGCGGGGGTAGAGATCCTGTTGGATGGCGTCGTGCAAACCCCTGTCGGTGGCGTGGTCACCATCCCCGGCACCGGAACCACTGCCTCAACCGTGCCGGATGGTGTGGTTACACTCAGGCCTTTGGTGGACTTCGCAGGCGATGTGGATTTTGTCATCAACGCGGTCACAACGGACACGGGCATCCTGTTTACCGATACGGAAACCGCGACGGGTACGGTCAGCCTGTCCATTGCCCCTGCGGGGGATATTGATCTGACCGTCACGCCGTTTGACACGGTGGAAACCGACGCTGACATCGTGATCACACCTTCGGCCTTCTCGAACATCGCGATCAACGACACGGACGGAAACGCACCCATTGAAGCGGTGGACACGGTCACGCTAACGCTGGCGAATTTGCCCGCGGGCGTCGTGATCGGTGGCACGCCAAGCGGCACCGTCACTTATGATCCGGCAGCAGGCGGAGCCTTCACATTCACCGGGTCCGAAGCCGCGTTTACGGCGCTCACACTGACGTTCCCGGCCGACTTCAATACCGATGTTCGCTATGACGGCGCACCGACTGGCGCATTGACGGGAACACTTCTGGTGACCTCGACCGAGGACTCCACAGGCGTGAGCCAGCCTGTCTCCATTGCGATCTCGGCAACCCTTGATCTGACTGTCACCGTGGACCCGCAACCTGACAGTGCCGTCCAGACCGGATCAGATCTTACCTTTGACCTCGGCATTGATGCTCAGGTGACGTCGAGCTATGGCGAAACGCTTGAAGAAGTCCGCATCGTTTTCGACCAAACGCTTCCTTCGGGCAGCAGAGCGACATCGGGAACCATTGTGGGTGATACGCTGACCTTCACCCGTGGGACGACCAGTGTCGCGGACTATACCACGGCACTCGCGGCCCTTGCGCTTACTCTGCCGGGCAGCTTTGCCGACACGCTGAGTGCTGATGTGACGGTGGATACCAGCGATGGAACTGCGCCTTCAGAATCCTTTACGTTGACGATCAATGGGCAGCCTGATGTGTCTGGCCCGGTACAGGTCGCGTCGACGGAAACCACATTCACCATTCCCTTTGCCGACCTGCTGGCCAACACAACTGATCCGGATACCCCATTGACGCTGTCTGGTTTTGCCACGACGGATGCGGATGTTGTGCTGCTTCCACTGGCGAATGACCTGCAGGTAACGGTGCCTGATGGGTATGTGGGCAGCCCGGTTGTCACCTACGATGTCACAGACGCCAATGCCCAACCTGCCACTGCGCAGGCCAGTGCCGAACTTACCATCGACACGCTGCAAATGACGGCTGATGGTACGCTGGCAGATCCTGATAGTGTCACCCGCGACCGTATGGATGACGTCACCGGGGCAGCAGCTGGAGGCAGCATCGCCAAAGCCACCGCGGGCGATGATGCCGTGCTTTTGGATGCGCAGACACCCTATGCGCAGATTGCAGGCTTTAAACTCATGGGGGGGTCTGATTTCATCAACCTGGGCAATAGCAGTGCTGGCTTTGATATAGATCTGGGCGATGGGGACGACTGGGCCATCGGAAGCAGCGGAGACGATACGCTGACCGGGGGCACCGGAAGCGATCGTTTGCAGGGCGGTGCCGGCGCAGACCGGTTCGTGCTGGACGACCTGACGAGCAGCGATCAAATCCTCGATTACAAGGGTGCGAGCAACGGCACAGAAGGCGATCAGGTGGATCTGACCGCGCTTGTCCAGCTCGGCTCAGGCCAAAACCTTGGTGATCTTGTGGGTTATGACCCGTCCACCGGCGCCCTGAGTGTCAACAGCACGGTTGTCGCCAGCATCGAGACAGGTACTGGCTTTGCTGCCGATGTCGAAGTGATCTTCGAAGATGCGTCCGGCGCACAGGCGACCGCGACCATATGAGTTTGCGAGAGTGTTTTCATATCCCGTTTCAAGGGCGACTCAGAACGGGCCATGAAATCTGACGGTCTTATGCGGCCGATACTGGCACGGGGATCGCTGGAAAACGCAAAATCCTGAGAGGCGCAAGTTTCTTTGTCTGGCTCGACGGGCTGCGTTGGTCTTTAGCGTTCGCGCAGCGCCTCGAGGCGGGCTTTTCGGAATGGCTTCAACAGGTAATCGAGGACCATGCGCTCCCCGGTCAGGATATCGACCTCTGCCACCATGCCGGGGCGGATATCGTGCCGTTCGGCGCCACGTTCGAGATAATTGACGATGGTTTCCACATAGATCGGAAAATACACTTCGCCGGTCGCTTCATCGGTTTGTGCATCTGCGCCGATGCGCTGCACCAGCCCTTCCAAGCTGCCGTAGATCGTGAAATCAAAAGCGGTCAGTTTCACTTGTGCGCTTAGACCGGGCCGAACGAATGCCACATCTTCCGGCCGCAGGCGCGCTTCGACCAAAAGCCCTTCGTCCTGAGGCACGATGCGCAGAATTTCTTCCCCCGGGGCGATCACCGAACCGCGCGTGTTGACATTGAGGGCTGAAACCAGCCCCGCGACCGGGGCCCGCAAAGCCGTGCGCGACACCACGTCCGAGGCCGATTTCAGGCTTTCGTCGATCACGGCAAGTTCGGCCCTTGTGGCAGAGCGTTCAAGGTTGATCTCGGCCCGGCGCAGCAGTTCGGCCTCTTGCAGCCGCGCCTGCGCCTCTGTCAGGGAAAACCGGGCCTGCTCAAGACGCGAAAGCAGCGAGTCCCGCTCCTGCCGTCGTGTGGTCAATTCCCGTTCCAATGGCAGGATCTGGGCGCGCGGAACAACGCCCGAGGTTTCTTTCAGTACGATCTCTTCTTCCAACAGTTCCAGCGTTTCACCGACCCGCGCAAGCGCGGCTTCGATTTCGGTGATTTCCTGCTGGCGTTGCGCTGCCTGCGCTTCAAGCACAGCCCGTTGCCCCAATGTCGAGGCAACGCGGGCCTCAAAGCTGGCGATCTCGGCAAGTGCTACGGGGCTGTCAGGTGCGATGGTGCCTGCACCGAAATCCAACGCCTCCTGCCCCTCCAGTTCTGCAGCCAACCGGATGTCTCGTGCCCTGAGCGCCTGCGCCTGGGCCTGAAGCTCCCCCAGATTTGCGGCTGAAGACGTGTCATCAATGCGGGCCAAGACCTGCCCGGCCTCCACGGCGTCCCCCTCGGCGACGGCAAGGTCGCTCAGGATCCCCCCTTCCAGACTTTCGACCACCCGCGCCTTGCCGGAGGGAATGATCCGGCCACCCGCGCGGGCGACCTCTTCGATCGGCGCGTTGGCTGCCCAAAATATACCGCACCCGATCAAGGCCAGTGCTGCGATCAAAAGCAATAACCGTGTTCGTCGGGGGCGATGAAGGCTATCCACCTCCGCACCGTGGACAAAATTGCGCAGATCCCAGTCTTGATCAGCCATTGTCGCGTGACTCCAGCCGCGCCAGCACATCAGCTTTTGGCCCGAATTCCGACAGCCGCCCGCCTTCGATCAACGCGAGTTGGTCCACCAGTGCCAAAAGGCCCGTGCGGTGGGTGGAGATGACCAGCGTCATGGGCCGCTTGCGCAGTATTTGCGCGAGGCGCGCCACAAGCATCCGTTCTGAAGCATTATCCATCGAGGAACTTGGCTCATCGAGGATCAGCACGCGCGGGTCTGGCAGCAAAGCGCGGGCCAATGCGATCAGTTGCCGTTGCCCCCCTGACAAATTGCGCCCTTTCTCGTCAATTGGCATGGCAAAGCCCTGCGGGTGACTGGCTGCGATCCGATCCACCCCGACCATCTGCGCCACGCGCAGCACATCTGCACCGGTGGCTTGCGGGCGGCCAAAGGCGATGTTCTCGGCCAGAGTCCCCGTAAACAAAACGGGTTCCTGCGGGACATACTGGATGTCGCGCCGCAGTCGCGCAGGAGCGATCTGGGCCATATTCAGCCCGTCGCCCAGAACCATGCCCTCGGTTGGGGCCGCAAGCCCGGCCAGCATCCGCACCAAGGAGGTCTTGCCCGCGCCGACCGGGCCAATCACCCCCAGCCGCCCCCGCGGCGGCAGAGACAGAGTCACATCCCGCAGCGCGGCAACCTGGGCGTCGGGATAGGTCAGGCCTGCGCCTTGCAATTCCAGGGCACCGCCGCTCAGCCCGGTGTCGAGCGCGGGCGCAGCGGTAATGCGATCTGAAGGCTGTTCCATCACTTGGGTCAGGCTGCGCAGCGTTGCCAGAGCAAAGCTCGCCCGGACAAACAAACCTGCCAGGGCGGCTGTTGGGGCCATTGCGCGCCCGGACAGGATCATAGCGGCAATCACGGCGCCCATCGTAATGCGACCATCAAGAGCCAGATAGACGCCGGTGATCACAATCGCGATCGAGGAGGCCTGTTGCGCCAGAGCCGTCAGCGTTGTGGCCCAATTGGCCAAGCGGCGATTTGCTTCGCCGGCCTTCGCGGCCTGGGCAACCTGTTGCTCCCACCGGGCCTGCATCCGGCCCTGACCGGCGACAGCCTTGAGCGTTTCAGGCTCTGATAGTGCTTCTACTGCCACAGCGTTGCGCGCAGCCCCCGTTTCACGCGCGGCAACGGAGGCTTGGCGCAAGGGCCGCAGGAGCGCCACCCCCAGCACGATGACCAACGTCAGGGCAATTGCAGGGGGCCATGCCAGCGGGCCGCCCAGATAGGCAATCACCGCAATGAACAGGCCGGCGAAGGCGAGGTCTGTTAGGGTCGCAACAGTCTGGGAGGAGAAGACATCCCTCAGTGTTTCATAGTCTTTGAGCCCGTTCAGCAATGCCCCTGTGCTGGGCCCAGCCTGATCCAACCGCAGATCAGAGATATGCGCAAATATGGTTGAGGATACCCGTGCATCGACCCTGCGCCCCACGGCGTCTACCACCTCTGCCCGCAGGATTTTGAGCCCCGCGTCAAATACCAGTGCGATCCCGACACCTGCAACCAATGACCAAAGGGTAATCAGGGCCGCTGTCGGGAAGACGCGATCGTAGACATTCATGGTGAAGATCGGGACCGCCAGTGCCAGAAGGTTGATAAGAGCAGACGCCAGAATGACCTGCAGATAGTCTGGCCAGGCTTTCCGCACGGGCGCCCAGAACCAATGGCCCTGTGCCCCGTCGCGCGTTGCCTCTTCTTCCAGGTCTGGGCGCATCAGGATCAGATGCCCGTCATAGGCTTCGGTGAACTCGGCGCGCGACAGATGTACCGGGTCATCTCCCCGCGCGGGCCACATCAGCAGCGCCCCGTCTGTGTCGAGCCGCAGCAAGACAGCCGCATCCCGCCCCGTCAGAAGCACAACTGCTGGCAAGAGGGCCGGCGGGATGTCTTTCACTTGGCGCCGTGTGATCCGGGCACGGACCCCGATCTGATCCAGCGCGCGCACGGCCAAGGCGGGGGTCAGGCGGCCATCGGGTGGCAGCGGCAATCCTGCAAGAAGTGTGTCGGCCCCCACCTCGACACCGATCTGGCTCAGACCTAAGCGCAGACTCGCAGCCAAAGGATCGGCGGGTGCGCCAGAGAGTTCCCAGTCGGGTAGGTCGGTCTGAGCTTCGGGGATGTTCAGTCTCCTCCGCCCGTCGCAGACCCGCGCCCGTCTTGGAAAGAGTCAGAGTCGCTTTGCCCTTCCGCCCCGTCGATGCTCAGCCCCGGCACATTCAAGCTCTCACCCGCATAGACATTTGCATCTTCGGGTGGTTCCAGCCCCAGAGACGGCAACAGAATGCCAACGGCTGCCAAGACACGGTACTGGCTGAATACATTCACGGCGCTGGCATTGATAAAATTGACCTGCGCTTGGAAATAGGCTGTCTGGGCGTTCAGGATATCCAGCAGCGATCTTTGCCCGACGAGAATTTCTGCCTCATAGGCCTGCCGCACCTCGAGGGACAGTTTGGCCTGTTGAGATATTGTGCGCAGGCGACGATTGGCGCTTTCCAATGCGGCCCAGCTTTGGCGGACTTCGCGTTCGATAAGCCGCGTCTGCTGCAGCAATGTCGACCGGGACTCGTTTGCGCGGCGAACCTGTTCCTGACGGGCGGCACGCTTGGCACCCCCCTGGAATTCATAGCGCATCACAAGCCCGACCCGCGCATCACGACGCGTGCCTTCAAACCCGCCGACATCTCTGCCCAGACGCCCATCTGCTTCCAGATACACGCGGGGTACAGCATTGGCCGCAGTGCGCGCAGACAATTGCTCGGCTGCGCCAACATCCGCCTGCAAGAAGCGCAATGTTGGGTTCGAACGCCGTGCCAAGCCAACTGCGGCGTCTAGACTGGCGGGCAAAGACCCGGAGATACTCGGAACCTGGCCGATCTCACCCGCATCCACGCCGACAATCTGAAGAAACTCATTTCGTGTCGATTGGACGCCAAACTCGAAATCAATGACTGTGTCCTCGGCAAGGGCGAGCCGTTGTTTGGCCTGTGCCGCGTCTGACTCCATCAGAACGCCCCGAGCCGCCCCATCACTGACCCGTCTGACAACTTCCTGATGATACGCGAGATTGGCGCGCGCCAAAGCGAGCATTTCTTCGGTCCGGCGGATATCGGAATACAGCCGTATGGCCTCCAAGCCTAAAACCTCTGACCGCTCCAGCACGCGCAGTGCGGCGGCATCGACGCGATAGGCTTGTCTGTTGACCTCAGATCGGGTTTCTCCTCCGTCCCATAGCAGCTGACGCATCCGGGCCGACAATTCATATCCAGTGATAGGGCTGTCTGCAGAGGCCAAATCATTGGTGGTGGTGCCATCATTGTAGCTCATCCCACCGAAGGCCTCGAATTCGAACCGGGGGGAAAACAGCGCACGCGCCTGATCTAGCTCAAACTCAAGTGCTTGCTTGTTGGCGCTGGCCGCAGAGATTTCCGGGTGTGTTTCCAGCACGTACAGAATGGCATCACGAAAATCCATTGCTTTGAGCTGAGCTGTGCACGCAAGCACGCACCCAAATGAGAACGCTATGGATCTCAACACATCCATACCCTTTCTGTGATACCTGCCCCATCCACATCGTATTCGAACTGTGGCTGTGAGCAAGGCTTTTGGGGTCACAGTGCAAGAATGAAGGTCTTGTGTTCAAATGGCTACAACGGCACATTCAAAGCAATTAAACGGGGTTGGCGCCATGCTTTCACGTCTTCGGCAGTTCGTTCTGTGTCTTTTCATGCTCGTCCCAGCTTGGGCGACAGCGCAGACTGTGGGCACGGTGCGCTTTGACTTTGACGTGGATACGCTCGATGCCAAAGCGCAGGCTCAGGTTGTGGAGATCGCAGAAGCGCTGCAAGCCACAGATAGCTACAAGCCGACCGTCGTGGTGGGCTACACCGATGCGGTTGGCAGTTCAGGCTACAATTACGACTTGGGCCTTCGCCGCGCACGCAATGTCGCCGCGGCCCTTGAGGCACTTGGCGTGCCCGTCGACCGGATTGGTGACGTGAGCAGCCGGGGTGAGACGGATTTGGTTGTCGCCGTCGCGGGCCCCCAGCGGGCAAATCGCCGTGTGACCGTCACATTGGGCGATATTATGGGCGCCTGTCGGAGCTATCGTTCGATACCGATTGCAGACAATGCCGGAAATTCAGCCGATTTGCAGCGCGATTTGCAGAAGCGCCTAAAGGCCGCGGTCGCTCTCTATGCCACGCTGTCCACGACCGGGCGCAATGGCCCGGCTTTCCAGATGGCCGGTGCAACGCAAGATGATTGCAGCCAAGCTGTGGGTTTCGACGGTACTTCCTTGCG
>JAKVCP010000055.1:14178-22547 GCA_022448925.1 Paracoccaceae bacterium | reverse complement strand
GCCCTGGTTCCGGAACTCTCGTACCCGGGCAAACACATCATCACGCGAGAGCCGAAGCCTCTTGCACAACGTAATGGCGACGGCCTCATGAGCGGGCCCGAAAGCCATGCAGTGCATGGCTGCGATTCTCAATGGTGTCTCTCTTGCGCCATTTCCACAGGCCCAATGCTGTTGTGCTAAGACGGTCTGCAAGACCCCAAACGGGTTCACCGCATGCCTGAGGCTCCGCTCTGATCCTTGCTGTCGTGGCAACGGATGCAGTTCACGGATCAGATCGCTGCGCCACGGGAACAGGCAGAGCGTCAGAGCGCGGATCAAAGCAAAGCACTACCCGCGCTGACAGATCAGCGAGACCGTGAGCCTAAACGCGGTCTGTGGGCGCAGTTTTTAGGGTAATATTGATTACTTTTCATCTACCGATGGGCTGATACAAAAGAAACTCCCTGCACCGACGCACGCCCACACAAAATGAGCGTTAAGAGAGTGCATTTCTATTTCGGTGTTCATGTAAGAATTTGTCCAGCTCCCAACAAGAGGGGGCAAAAATAAGAAACCAAAGCAGGATAGTGCCGCGCTCATGCGCCTTCTAAGTCCACCTTGATTTTTCAGGATGCTCGTCCCCAGTAGGCGCACTAGCAGAGTTCCTATTGCAACTCCTAAGAATGCACTTGCGATGAACAGAAAAACACCCAAGCCACGCCATGTTTCACCGCCATAAATTACAATCAGCGGAGCAGCTATGAGGGGCAACATACCTAGCCAAGGTAGCCACTTAGCCGTTGCGAGTCGCTTGAAAAACTCGACTAACACGCTTCTTCGTCTCCGACAACGTCAGTCTCGCCTGCCATCAAAAATATGAAATCAATACTGCTGTCATATGAAATCACAAAGCGGACAGGTTGACTGCGCTCGGTTCTGCTTTCGACAACCCGCAGATATTTTTCGTTTCGATCACCGCATTGTTTGATTGCGGATAATGTTCCTTGTGAGACCCCAGCGTCTGCCCATGTGGTGAAGGCCTCTATGACTTGGCCATAATTTATGGTGGCGCCACGATTGTCTGCGGCGAGGCTGTGCCACCTAACTTGGCATCCATAAAATCCCCCTTCAGTGCTTTGCAGGTCAGCCAGTGAGACATGCGCATCGAATGGCATCCATGCGCGTCCTGTGGTTGCTCCGATGCTGAGGGCGGTTTCTTTAGGCAACGGGTCTAAACCGTCTCCGTTTACAAGCTGCTCATCCAATATAGAAGACACGCATCTTTCAAAAAACAGCTCGGACATGCGGAGTGCGGGAATGTTCTGGTCATCGGCATGTGCAATTTCAATGGTCAGGAGCAGAGCAATACCTGACAGAATTTTCAAAGGCTGGGGAAATGTAATCATAAAGCCTCGTGTTTCCTGCGACGCCTCCGTCTCACTTTCCATCGATTTTGTCAAAGCGCTAACCTCGACGGCCTATCTGTGCAGCGCCTTCGGTTATTCGGGCCCTCTTGGCGAAGCTTTCAACGTCAGTTTGGACCTGCAAGATGCAGACTGTATGCGCATCGGTGTCGCAATGCGGCCAGAAGTGTTCCATGAAATCCCGCCCGATCAAACCACCGGGTCAGTGACCGAAGACCGGGCCTCTGACACAGGCAGATGCCATGACGTGATGGGCGCCCGCAATGCGCATGCAGGTTTCCTTCAGCGCAGGAATGCCACGCCAAGGAAGCCCGCCGGCGCAGAAGCGGGCGTCCATACCAAAGCCTCCCAAAGCGCTTTTTGTCCTCACAGAGAACCAACACAAGACGCGCGCGCGCGCTGTCTTTTCGCTGAGTGAAACCCCCTGCCCGTGCCGCGCATCCGCACCAGCCTCTTGGACATGGATGCGATGACCGAGAGATGCGGATCGCGCTGCCGGTGACCCCGCGAGATCATCCCAAAGCCGAGTTCTTGCTGCGCATCAATGTGCTGCACAAATTCATGATCCTTCTCGCAACGGATACGCAAATGCCGGATCGCGAAACATGTGATTGCCTGGCCTGGACCTGAACGCGCTCATGACGGGCAACAGTCTGAACCCATGCATTTTCCGGGACTTGGCGGCTTGCATTGCTGACCCTATAAGGGCGTGATACATTCAGGAGCCCCGCATGCGCACCGCCACAATCAGCCGCCAGACTGCCGAAACCAAAATTGAGGTCACCGTTAACCTTGATGGAACTGGCACTTATGACAACCAGACCGGTGTTGGGTTCTTTGATCACATGCTTGATCAACTCGCGCGCCACTCGTTGATCGACATGACCATCCGGGCAGAGGGGGACTACCACATCGACGACCACCACACCGTCGAGGATACTGGCATTGCCTTGGGGCAGGCCTTGGTTCAGGCGCTGGGTGACAAGACGGGCATCCGCAGGTATGGCGCCTGCCTGTTGCCGATGGATGATGCGTTGGTGCGGACCGCGCTGGATCTTTCGGCTCGCCCTTTCCTGATCTGGAATGTACCAATTTCGGCCCCAAAGATCGGACGCTTCGACACGGAATTGGTGCGCGAGTTTTTTCAGGCTCTTTCAACCCATGGCGGGATCACGCTGCACATTGACATGCTGCATGGCTTCAATGCTCATCACATCGCCGAGGCCACGTTCAAATCGGTCGCCCGCGCCCTACGCGAGGCTGTCGAAACAGATCCGCGCAAGGCAGATGCCATCCCGTCCACCAAAGGCGCGTTGTAATCAGGTGTTGTCATCGGATTGCGCTGCCGCCGCAGCGCGCCTATTTCGGGCCGGCTAACAACAAGACCATCGCACCCCGAAATGCAGCCGACTGGGCCTTTGCCGGGCCAAAATGCGCGGCATCTGCATCGACCGGACTTCCGATCACTCTTTTGGAAAACCCGGACACAGCTGTGTCGTGTTTTTGAGATACCGACAGAGCGCTCCGACGATCGGAAGCCCCATACCGGGCCGCGACAATGTCACGACAGGTTTTTGACTGTCAAAGGACGGATGGTTGTGTTCCAAACATCCAAGGAGTGCGCCAGATCAAACTGCCGCAAACAGCCGCGCCAGCGAACAAAGGTGCTGGGTTCGATATCATACCAAACGGGGCACGTTGGGGGATCACATCCCTTGCACGCGGCGGGTTTTGGGTCAGAGCGTCAAAGACCCGTCCCGGGTCATGCGGCGCCTGTTCTTGCCCATGCCGTTATCCAAAGACGACATCCAATCATTGTTGGTCAGACCGACATCCTTGCGCATCGATTTGGAACGCCACCTTGACCCCGCCTGCATTTGACGGCACTTGATTGTCGCGCATACTCAAGGATTTCTGGCCCCATGCTGACAGCAATTATCGACTACGAAAGCGGCAATCTGCACTCGGCAGAAAAGGCCTTTCAGCGGATGGCAAAAGACGTGAACGGCGGAACGGTGGTTGTCACCTCTGACCCCGACACAGTGGCCCGCGCAGACCGGCTGGTACTTCCTGGCGACGGCGCCTTTCCGGCCTGTGCCAAGGCGCTGCGTGCCTCTGGCGTCCTTGAGGCGCTTCTCGAATCGGTTCAGGAAAAAGCCCGCCCCTTTCTGGGGATATGCGTTGGCATGCAGTTGATGGCCCGCACCGGCCATGAATATGAAAACGTCGATGGCCTGAACTGGATCGATGGCTCGGTGCGAAGGATCACCCCCAGCACGCCAGGCCTGAAAGTGCCTCATATGGGCTGGAATGATTTGCAGATCACCACGCCGCACCCTGTCCTTGATGGCGTAAAGACAGGCGATCATGCCTACTTCGTACACTCATACCAAATGCAGCTTGGCACGCAGGATCAGCGCCTTGCACATGTTGATTACGGCGGCGACGTCACGGCCATAGTTGGCCGCGACACCATGCTTGGCTTTCAGTTCCACCCGGAAAAAAGCGCTGACGCAGGCCTGCGCATGATCGGGAACTTCCTGAAGTGGTCGCCCTGAGACCTTAGTTCACGCGGGTCCAGACCTGGCCGCGACAAATGCCCAGAACGCAGCCTTTGACCTCCAGTGCGTTTCCGCTCAGCGTCATTTTTGATTTGTAGGTCTTATCACGGTCCGGCGCCCAGATCTTGCCGCCTGAGTATTTGCCACCACCGTCTGCGGACATGTCCCAGATCATCTTGCGCCCGATGTTCTCTGATGCAATCTCGGCACCGCTGGCGTTGAAGCCCTTGCCAAGGACCCCGCATATCTTGGCGCCACAGGTGCTGATGGTAACATGCGCGTAGTTTCCGTCATCGCCGGCCTGTGTTTTCCAAACACCTTCAACCGGATCCGCAAACGCCGTGCCGGCGGCCAATACAAGGCCCGCGGCCATTGTCATCCATTTGGTCATCTCTGTCTCCTCTTTGAGCGGTGACCCACCGTGCCGCCTGCCCCGGGGTCAAATCAAGATTAACCTTGGGTCGCGTTGACCGGGACGTTCCGTCATGTCACAGGAGAGCCGAGATATGAAAGGCAGACAACGCATGATCCTTTACCCGGCGATTGATCTAAAAGACGGCCAGGCAGTGCGCCTGTTGCGCGGCGATATGGAGAAATCCACCGTCTTCAACGATGACCCGGCCGCGCAGGCCATGGCCTTTGTCGAGGCAGGCTGTGATTGGCTGCATCTGGTCGATCTGAACGGCGCCTTCGAAGGCGAACCGGTCAATGCCGCGCCGGTCGAAGCAATTTTGCAGCGCACCAAAGTGCCCGCACAGCTGGGCGGTGGCATTCGCGACATGGCCACGATCGAACGCTGGCTGGACAAGGGCCTTGCGCGGGTGATTCTGGGGACCGTCGCGGTCGAAAACCCAAACCTTGTCCGCGAAGCGGCGCGAGCCTTTCCCGGCAAGGTTGCCGTGGGCATCGACGCGCGCGACGGGCGCGTCGCCACCAAGGGCTGGGCCGAGGAAACCAACGTCATGGTCACCGATCTGGCCCAGTCGTTTGAAGACGCAGGCGTGGCGGCAATCATTTACACCGACATCAACCGCGATGGCGCCATGCAAGGCCCCAATATCGCGGCCACGGCGGCTCTGGCCCGCGCGGTGTCGATCCCGGTGATCGCCTCGGGCGGGGTCAGTTCTCTTGACGACCTGATTGCCCTACGCGACTGCGGTGCAGACCTGAACGGCGCAATTTCAGGCCGGGCTCTGTATGATGGTGCACTGGATCTGAAAGAGGCGCTGGGTGTGCTGAACGCCAGCTAAGCCACGACAGACAGTCCGACACAGTTCACTTTCGCCTGCCGCGCACATACATGCGCTGTCACAAAGCACATCGAAGACCAAGCAGGAGCCTGCGCAATGGCCAAACTCGTCTCTGCCTGTGATCTTCCATCCGACAGCCGGTTGCACCGCCGCGTTGCGGCCGGAGACTTCCTTGATTGCTACGCAGTGGTTTCGGAACATACCGCGCGTCGGGCGGCAGAGATCGCGACGTCTTTTCCACGCTGGGCCAGCGCACTGCTCGCATTGCGCAATATCCTTCTCGCTCCGTTTGGTCTGAAGGGCAAAGCGCCCAAAGACGGCAACATGATCGGGATTTTTCCGGTCACGTCCGAATCCCCGGACGAGCTGATCATGGGGGTTGACGACGCACATCTCGATTTCCGCATCGCGGTCATGCAACACAACGGTCATGTCTATTTGGCCACCTGGGTCCATCGCAACACGTTCTTTGGCCGGCTCTATCTTACGACGATCATGCCTTTTCACATCCTGATTGTGCGCGATGCACTGCGCAGGGTTGCCCGATCCTGATCCCATGAGTGGGCAAGGATACTGGTATTCTGCCGACCGC
This sequence comes from Paracoccaceae bacterium, assembly GCA_022448925.1. Lineage (GTDB taxonomy): Bacteria > Pseudomonadota > Alphaproteobacteria > Rhodobacterales > Rhodobacteraceae > JAKVCP01. The sequence goes on along the minus strand of JAKVCP010000055.1, from coordinate 16,741 downwards.
TGTGGCAGGTGAACACCAAAGCCAACCTAAGCGGATCCGAGCCATGCTGAAAACCCGCATCATTCCCTGTCTCGACGTTGCAGATGGCCGCGTGGTCAAGGGTGTAAATTTTGTTGATTTGCGCGATGCAGGTGACCCGGTCGACGCAGCCCGCGCTTATGACGCCGCAGGGGCGGACGAGATCTGTTTTCTGGACATCCAGGCCACACACGAAAATCGCGGCACGATGTTTGACCTGGTGACGCGCACCGCCGAACAATGCTTTATCCCTCTGACAGTCGGTGGCGGGGTCCGTACCGTGGCCGATGTGCGGGCCTTGTTGCTGGCTGGCGCGGACAAGGTCAGTTTCAACTCAGCCGCAGTCGCGAATCCGGATGTGATCGCCCAGGCAGCAGATCAGTTCGGCAGCCAGTGCATTCTCTGCGCCATCGACGCCAAGACGGTCGAGCCCGGCAGATGGGAAATCTTCACCCACGGTGGGCGCAAGCCCACGGGCATAGACGCCGTCGAGTTCGCGCGGACCGTGGTGGCCAAGGGCGCCGGCGAGATTCTGTTGACCTCGATGGATCGCGATGGCACGCGAGCGGGCTTCAACCTGCCGTTGACGAGGGCAATCGCCGATGCGGTGGACGTTCCGGTGATTGCGTCAGGCGGGGTTGGCACGTTGGACCATCTTGTTGACGGGGTGACCAAGGGTGGCGCCAGCGCCGTTCTTGCGGCCTCCATCTTTCACTTTGGCGACTATACGATCCGCGAAGCAAAAGAGCATATGGCGGCGGCAGGAATCCCAATGAGGCTGGCGTGACCGATCGACCCGTCACAATGGTTTGCCACGATGTCCGGATATCGGGCACGCCTTGCCATGGCGCGCAGAAACATCACGTTTGGCTGGAGACAGGGCAATGATGACACTTGAGGAATTGGCCGCCGTGGTTAAGGCTCGTGCCGCCGCTGACCCAGCGGACAGCTGGACCGCGAAGCTGCTGGCAAAAGGCCCCGAAAAATGCGCCGAAAAATTCGGAGAAGAGGCCATTGAGGCAATCATCGAAGCCGCCAAAGGCAACCGCGCAGGGCTGACAAGCGAAGCTGCGGATGTGCTTTTCCATTTGTTGGTCATGCTCCAGGCCTGCGATGTACCCTTGTCGGCTGTGATGACCGAACTGGCCGGGCGGCAAGGTCAAAGCGGTCTTGAAGAAAAGGCCGCACGCGCGTCGGACGGATCCTGAGCCCTGCGCAAAGCGCACGGCACTTTTCTGGTACCGCGCGACGTCTTGCCATGGCCCAAACCGGCGTCATGCAGCGACACGGTTTCGCGACAACGTCCCCTTGTGCTTTTGCCCAAGATCGGCTCTGGCAGCGGCTTTTCCGCAGTGCTCATGTCCACCCAATGCCCTGAACCTAAAGAGCCTCAGTTCTCTGCGCTCGCTGCGGAAAGGGCCTCAATCGCCGCTCTCATGGCCTCTGGGTAGTCAGCCCCCTGAACTTGCTGCGCCAGAGGCGGAAACGTGATGTTGGTCAGTCCCAGCGCCTTGGTCGCAGCAAAAGCAGCGGGGCTGGGTTGTGCTTCCCACAGCAGGATTTCAGCACCGGTGTCAGCCACCAGCGCCGCCAAATCCGCCAACTGCGCATCAGTTGGCGTTGCCCCTGCATCCCACTCAAGCGCGTGGATCGTCACGTCAAACGCACGGCCGAAGTATTGATAGCGAGGGTGTGTACTTACAAACACGGTATCCTGCATACCCCGCAACCGGGCCTGGGCCATGGTGTTGAGCGCCTCAAGGTCCGCGCGCAGCATGGTCAACCGGGCGTAGACTTCTGCGGGGTCAACAAGCCCGCGGCCCGCCAAAGCCGCAGCAACGGCCTCGGCCTGGCCGATGGTCAACGCCGGATCCAGCCACAGGTAGGACGCAACACCGTCATGGGCGTGGTGACCACCGTCGCCATGGCTGTGGGTGATGCTTTGTGTCGCGATAAATTTGTCGGCGAGCGCCGCAGACGTGTTGACCACCTTAGAGCGTCGCAAGGATACCTGATCGACCCAACTGGCGAACCCGGCGCCGTTCAGAAAGACAAGGTCTGCCTGCTGTATCGCTCGGATGTCGGACAGCGCGGGACGCCAGAACGACGGATCCACACCCGCAGGCACCGGAAACACGACATCTGCCACCCCCTCTACCAGACGTTCGGTGATGTACTGCAAGGGATATGTCACGACAATGATGCGCGGACGATCCTGCGCAGCGGCAGCGCTGATTCCCAGCGATACGAGCGATATCAAAATGGACACCAGATAACGTTTCAATTTTAGCTCCCGTTTTGCGAGCAAGCCCGGGCGTGAGGGGTCAAAACCCGCCCTGGCCTGCATCGACATCAATGATCAACCTGCCACACTGGCTGGTTGTGTCCAGAAAATCCGATGCGGTGTCGGCATTGATTGGAATGGTGGTGTTACACAGACGCGCCGCCCGGGCCCCCCCCCCCAGAAAACAAGGGCGGGGGGGGGGGGGGGGGGGGCGCGGGGGGGGGGGGGGGCCGGGGGGCGGGGGGGGCGGGGGGGGGGGTG
>JAKVCP010000055.1:0-14168 GCA_022448925.1 Paracoccaceae bacterium | reverse complement strand
AAAAGGCACAGACTTTTGTCCAGAACGCAGGCCGCCGGGACGGATCCGCTGCGCCATGCGCAGTCGCCGGCAGTTTCCCGTTGGTCACGGTCCCGCTGCCGCCGTTCAGGATGGTGTCATCCTGATCCGATTGCCCTTCACACTGCGGACTGCACGTCGGTTGCAAGGCGTCCGGGCCAAGACGGTCACACACCAAGCGACACCAACCACGCCACCCAAGTATCAGAGTTTCGCGCCAATAGCGCACCGCCCGCAGCAGCAAGCGCCGTTGCAATCACCAGCAAAGTCATCGTCTCTGCTGCCAACAGACGCACCACCATGCCCCGACGCGCCCCAAGCTTGATGGCCGTGGCGATCTCCGCGGCCCGCAAGCGATAGCTTAGAAAAACGGCCAGACCAATGGCGGCAAGAGCCGCCAGTGCAATGATCGCCGTCACTGCGTCCAGCAGCGCCTTGATGCGGAAGATGCGGCCGACCAGACCTTTAATCACGCCCGCCGGCGCGACCAACTGCGTGGCGCCTTCGGCGTCGAGATACCGACCTTTCAGGATTGTTCCAGAACGCCTGTCATTTGGCACAACGATCACAGCCGTTGTCGGGAAATCGTCCTGACTGCCGTGGAAATGAAAGCTGTCGATATTTTCAGGGGTTATGCGCTGATACTGCACCACTGCAGCATTGGCCAACGCCGGGGTGCCCGCCGACAGGTCTGCCGCGGTCACGACGTTTTCATGTCCATGCCCGATACCCTGAATCACCCAAGCGGTCTTGATATCTACAAAGATCGCCTCGTCATCGGGTGTGTTGGTGGCCTCCAAAACACCGACAATCGGCATTTCGAGTGGATAGACGCCGTCAAGATCAAACAGATTTTCAGGCGACGACACCAGTGTATCGCCGAGGCCCTTGGCCAGTGTTTTGGCCACGTTGGCCCCAATCACGGCCTCTCCGAGGACGGCAAGATCGCGGCCCTGTGCCAGATGCAAATCGCGGAAATCAAAGTAATCCAAGGACGTCCCTATGATCCGGAAACCGCTTGACGCAAACGCCGTATGCACGGGGATCGGCATGCCAAGGCCACTGTCCCAAATCGTCTCGACATCGCGCATGGCGACAGGATCGGGGCGATCATCGGAAAAATACAGTGCAGCCATCGTCAGGTCGAGCTTTGACCCACGGCTTCCCAAAAGCAGGGGCGTTGCCTCACCTCGGGCCACAAGGCGCTTTTCGCTGCTCGACAGCAGAGTCTGTGTGGCCATCGGGACAAAGAGGATCAGCGCCGCAACAATGACAAGAATGACACTGCGCGCCCAGTGGTAACGCAGGTAGGCATAGGCCAGAAACATGGCGTTCATACCGGGGCCTCTTGACGATACTGGGCAAAATCCAACACCCGCTCAAACCGGGGGAGAAGTTCGTGATCATGGGTCACGGCCAGCACCGCCGCACCGGCCGCGGCGGCCTGTTCGAACAGCAGATCAAGAATACGTGCCTTGCTGTCAGGGTCCAGATTGCCCGTGGCTTCATCCGACAGGATCAGCTTGGGCTGTGTCACAAGTGCGCGGCAAATCGCGACACGCTGCTTTTCACCCTGGCTCAACGCTGCTGGATGGCGATCAAGCTTGTCACCGATCCCGCAGGCCGCGGCCAAGACCTGCGCGCGTGCGCGCACCTCTGGGGTCAGGGACAGGGCGGGCGTGATCCGATAGGGATACAGAATGTTCTGTCGCGCCGACAGGTAATCCAGCAAGGCAAAGTCCTGAAAGACAAAACCGATATGGCTTGCCCGAAGCCGCCGCCGCGCTGCTTCACCCAGACCCGTCACCGCGGCGCCATCCACCAGGATCTGCCCACTGTCAGGCGTCAAAATTCCCGCGATCAGGTTCAGCAGGGTCGTCTTGCCGCTGCCACTTGGTCCAACGATGGCAAGGCGTTCGCCCCGTGCCAGTGCCAACTTTGGAACGCGCAACTGAAAGCCGCCCGAGCCATAGGTGAACACGAGATCGTCAATATCCACCATCAGTTCGTCCCAGCTGATGCATCGACGCCAGGCGCCAAAAAGGTTTCACCCGCAGAATCTCTGTTGACGTCACGCAGAGTGAATCCGGTTATGCGCCAGGCACCTGCGATCGGGGCGACGACCAGATCGGCGCTGTAGGTGTTGCCGCGCACGTGTAGATGTTCAGCATGCCCAACCGTGCCAATGACCTGCCAAGTTGCATCAAACCGCAAGACAGCATCATCACGTTCGACAACGGTGTTGACCAACCTGATTTCATGAATGGTTTGGTCTGCTTCGTCCAAACCGCCACCTGCCAACGCACCGATGCGTTCAAGATACAAATACTCCAGCGCCTCGCCATCTGTGACACTGGCGAGAGTATCATAGATCTCGCCCTCGTTGGTTTTGCCAAAGGCTTTGTAAACTTCAAGCAAAAGAGCCGGCGTCAATTGCCAAAACGACTCTTGTGCAGCGCTTATGGTCAGCGGTTCCAGGCCCGGAGCGGTGAAGCTGTCCGTTTCGGAAATGGAACTGCGGCTTCCGTGCCAAAGGAACAGGACTGCGCCCAGACCAAGAGCAAAGGCAGCCCCAACGCCCAGCACATGACCCAAAGTGATTCCGTGTCGCAAATGTCAGGTCCCGCCGTGACGCATCCGACCTCAGGGGCCATCCGGATGCCAGGATTTGAGGCGTTTGTGCGCCATGACATCCAAAGTTTCAAGGGCGGTCGGACACACTACAGGCGCTCCAGGACAAGCTCGGCTGTGATCAGGATCGCATTCTCGCCATGTGTGACCCGACCGCCGCGTAGCTCATCACCGTTCAGACCGACAATGACAATTTCCGGCGTCGCGCTGTCAGGCCCCGCCTGGGCCTCGGTGATCAGGAATTCGGTCGCCTCACTGTCCAAACCTGTGCCGCACTCAAAGAGGGCAGAGACAAGACTGCCGAGCCCATGGACGCGGGCGGCAGCCCAGCCCAACTGCGCGCATGCCGCCTGTAATGCGCTGCTGAAATCCTGATTGGGCCGCAGGCGCACCGCAGCGCAATCCCCGGTTTCTGCGCCATTGCACACCTGAAACAGGTCAAAATTCGTCTCGGGGTCATGGCGCCGCTCAAAACCAGCGCCGCGCAGGCCAATACCGCGTGCCATGACCGGAGCCGCAAGAATGGTGTGCGGTGCAAGAATATGCCCCATGACCTGGTCACCGCCATCGGGGGTCCACAAACCATGCCCATGCAAAAAGGATGCACCGCCATTTTTTCCCACGATCATGCCCAGACGTTCGATGGTTCCGGGTCCATCAAACCCACGCGGTTCTGAATACCACGCCACATGCGCCGGATCTGGCGACCTGGCCGGCACCACGTAAGACAGATCATCTACCCGTGCCTCAGAAAGCGCGAGCCAAGCACTGTCAAACCCCTCTGTTGCTTTGGCGACAGCCTCCTCCAACGGAATACCATGCGCCAAGGTAACGTCGATTGGCACGCCCTGCGCCAGGCCGATTTCAATGCGGGGCTGCACCGCCGGGCCGGGTTGGACAAGCCTGCGCATCAGGCCTGACCGGCGAGACGGCGTATAAGTTCATCGCGCACCAGCCGCTTGGCCATCTTGCCATATCCGGATTTTGGGATCGACTCCCAGATATAGACCTCTCGCGGGATCTTGTAGCTGGACAGCTTGTCCCGCAAAAATGCGGCAATGTCGGCGGGGTCAAGACTGTGACCCTCGGTCAGTGTTACGACCGCCACGCCAATTTCGCCCCATTTGGGATCTGGCATACCAAAAACAGCCACCTCCGAGATGGCGGGGTGCTTCAGGATCTTTTCCTCGATTTCCAGCGGATAGATGTTCGAACCGCCCGAGATATACATGTCAGAGGCGCGTCCGGTCAGGTAGACATAGCCCTCATCATCCATATGGCCGAGGTCCCCGGTGCGAAAAAACCCATCACGAAAGCTTTTGGCATTGGCTTCGGGATTTTTCAGGTAGCCGGCAAAAACGGCCGGGCCTGCCACACAGATTTCGCCGGTTTGGCCGGGGCTTAGCGCATGACCCTCGTCATCCTGGATTTCAATTTGCATTCCGGTTCGCGCGAAACCGCAGGTGCCGGTGCGGGTTTCATCCTCGGCGTCATGGCACGTGCGCGGCAACACGGTGATGCTGCCAGTCACCTCGCCCAGACCAAAATACTGTACAAGCACAGGACCAAGCACCTCTAGCGCCTTGATCTGATCCGTCCGATACATCGGCGCGCCAGCGTAAATGACATATTTCAGGCTGCTGTGGTCATGGTGCGCGACCTCTGGGGCCTCGACCATCAATTTCAGGATCGTTGGCACGGTGAAAATGCTGGTGATCCGATGCGTTTCGATCAAGCTCCAGATTTCAGAGGTGTCAAAGCTGCGCGCGGCAGTCAGAACCGTTGGCGCACCTTTGGCCACCATCAACATCTGATGCAATCCCGCCCCGTGGCTGAGCGGCGCAACCACCAAAGAGGCGTCTTCGGGTCCGATCCCCGGCACCAAGTCGGCAAGATGGTTGTTGATGACAAAGCCCAGCTGGCCATGCGTCAGAACAGATGCCTTGGGGCGTCCGGTAGTACCGGAGGTAAAGAAATACCACGCCGGGTCATCCCGGTCGACCGCCGCCAATGGCGGGGTGCTGGAGACATCCGCCATCAGGTCATCAATATCGGGCCCAAAGGCTGCCCGACCGATCGCCAGAACGGTCTTTGGTCCTGCGATTGAGGCGTGCTCAGGAAAGCCGGCATCGCAGATCAGCAGCTTGGCCCCGGAAAGTTCCGCCATCCAGGCCAGATCATCTGGTGCGCCTCGAAAGTTGGCGGGCACCCAGACTGCGCCCAGTCGCACCGTGGCATAGAAGCTTTCAAACATCTGATTGCAATTGCGCGACTGCACCAGAACGGCGTCCCCTTTGCCGATATCATTTGCCGCCAAAACTGCCGCCATTGCATTGACACGCTGGTCAAACTCAGACCAGTTCCAGCGCTGATCCCCCCAAAGAAACGCCGGCCTGTCAGGCAAGCGCCGTGCCTGCTGCGTTACGTAATGGGCCAGGTTCATCGTTCGGGTTGAAAAGGGTGTGTGGGTCATTTCACACGTTCCAATATCGAACAGTAGTTGGTCACGGCAGCGCCCCCCATGTTGAAGACACCGGCAAGGCTTGCATTGCTGATTTGCATGTCGCCTGCCTCTCCCATCAGTTGCATCGCGGTGAGCACATGCATTGAAACACCTGTCGCCCCGATCGGATGACCTTTGGATTTCAGGCCGCCCGATGGATTGACGGGCAAGGCCCCATCCTTGCGCGTTGTCCCATCGCGAACCGCTTTCCAGCCTTCGCCGGGCAAGGTCAGGCCCATTGCCTCGTACTCGATCATCTCGGCCATGGTGAAGCAGTCATGGGTTTCGACCAGATCCAGGTCGTGCAGATCGATGCCGGCCTGGGTCTTGGCATCGTCCCAAGCCGCGCGCGCGCCCGCAAAGGCTGTCACGTCGCGGCGTGACAAAGGCATGATGTCATTGCGGTGCGCCCGCGCCCGGAATGCAATCGCACGGGCCAGATCCTCTGCAGTGTCACGATTGGCCACGACAAGTGCCGCCGCGCCGTCTGAAATCAGACTGCAATCCGTGCGCCGAAGAGGCCCCGCAACGCGGGGATTCCTGTCCGATACCGTGTTGCAGGCCGCAAACCCCAGATCCTTGCGCATCTGGGCAAAAGGATTGTGCACACCGTTGGCGTGGTTCTTTGCCGCGATCATCGCCAACTCTTCGGAGCGGTCTCCGTATTTCTGAAAATACCTGTCTGCGATCTGCCCAAAGATGCCCGCAAACCCTGCTGGCACGCCATCCTCTTCCTTGCGATAGCTTGCGCTCAGCAGCACGTCTCCGACTTTGGACGTGGGCGTCGCTGTCATCTTTTCGGCGCCGATCACCAATGCAACCCGCGCCCGGCCGGCCGATACAGCGTCAAGCGCGCTGTACAGCGCTGCAGAGCCGGTCGCACAGGCATTCTCTGTCCGCATTGCCGCGGTCTGTTCAAGCCCGGGCACCGCGACCGAAACGAGCCCCGCTTCGAAGCCCTGTTTGGAAAAGCCTGAGTTCAGCACGCCAATCGTGACCAGGTCGACGTCACATGCATCAAGGCCGGCATGCGCCAGGGCCTGCCCACCCACCAATCCGATCAGGGCTTCAATGTCTGCGGCTTCAAGCTTGCCAAAGGGGCTATGCGCCCAGCCGACAATCACGGCGTCTTGCGTGCTCATCTTTTCAGCGGTCCTTTCATCCTGATGTCGGTTGCACCACACCACAGTCGTCCCGTCTTGTCTTGCGAAAATTCATCCAGAGAAAATTCGGTGCCTGATGCGTCCGGGGCGGTTGCCTCTGGCCGAGTTACGGCTTAACAAAATCGCATGACAGAGTTTCGATGGCGTTGACCAGGCTGACATAGGACGCTCCCTTGGTGTGACGCCAAGGGGAAACGCACACTTGCATTCGGACCCTTTCCCATCATGAAATATCAAACGCGCGGTGGCATATGTGTCACCAAGACCGTATCGACTGCCGATTTTGGCACAGCCAACAAAGCCCTTGTTGCCCAGCTGGATGCGCACAAAGGCGTCTACCTGGCCTCCAATTACGAGTATCCTGGACGCTACAACCGATGGGAATTCGGCTTTGTCGATCCGCCCCTGATGGTTTCATCCCGCGGTCGCAAGATGCAGATCACGGCGCTGAACGCGCGTGGCGCTGTGCTGATGACCGCCATTGGCCCAAGTCTTGCAGCCTGCGACGAGGTGACAATCGACACCGAGGACGCGCAATCGCTTGAGCTTACAGTCAAGACGCCGGATCGGGTCTACAACGAAGAAGAACGGTCGCGCGCGCCCTCTGTCTTTTCGGTTCTGCGCGCAATCTCAGAGCTGTTTCATTCGGATGAAGACGACCGTCTGGGACTGTATGGCGCCATGGGCTACGATCTGGCGTTTCAATTCGAACCGATCGACTACCACTTGGACCGTCCCGCAGACCAGCGCGATCTGGTGATGTTTCTGCCCGATCGGATCCTGATGGTCGATCACTATGGCCAGGCCGCCACCGAGGTCAATTACGAGTTTGAATGGAACGGGCAGAGCACCAACGGTATCGCTACGGGCGGCAGCGAAGATCCCTTTGTCTTTGGCCCGCAGGATCTGCCACGCGGCGACCATGTGCCCGGTGAATACGCCCAGATCGTCGTTAAGGCCAAGGAAAGCTTCAAACGCGGTGATCTGTTCGAAGTGGTGCCGGGACAGGTGTTTTACGAACGTTGCAAGGACACCCCCGCGGTGATTTTTGAACGCCTGACCAAGATAAACCCGGCCCCCTTCGGCTTTATCATGAATCTTGGCGATCAGGAGTACCTGGTCGGTGCCTCGCCCGAGATGTTCGTGCGCGTCACCGGCCGCCGGGTCGAAACCTGCCCGATCTCTGGCACGATCAAACGCGGCAAGGATGCCATCGAAGACAGCAAACAGGTGCTGACGCTGCTGCAATCCGAAAAGGATGAAAGCGAGCTGACCATGTGCACCGATGTCGACCGCAACGACAAGAGCCGGGTTTGCACACCGGGGTCAGTGCGGGTGATCGGACGCCGCCAAATTGAGATGTACAGTCGGCTGATCCACACCGTCGACCATATTGAAGGCCAGCTGCGGCCCGATATGGATGCGCTTGATGCTTTCCTGTCCCACACTTGGGCGGTAACGGTCACTGGCGCGCCAAAGCTGTGGGCGATGCGGTTCATCGAACAGAATGAAAAATCCACCCGCGCCTGGTATGGCGGCGCTGTAGGCGCGATGCTGTTCAACGGTGACATGAACACAGGCCTGACCCTGCGCACCATCCGTATCAAGGATGGCGTGGCGCAGATACGCGCGGGTGCAACGCTGCTGTATGACAGCGATCCCGATGCCGAAGAGGCTGAGACAGAACTGAAGGCCTCGGCGATGATTGCTGCGATCCGCGGGGATCTCAGCTCTGGCGCACAGGGCGAGAAAGAGCTGCCAAAGCTGGGGACTGGACGTCGCGTGTTGCTGGTCGATCACGAGGACAGCTTTGTCCATACTCTGGCAAATTATGTCCGCCAGACCGGGGCCGAAGTCCTGACAACGCGGACACCGCTAGCCGAAGATCTGATCAATGCGTTCAATCCAGACTTGGTCTTGATGTCGCCAGGCCCCGGATCACCGTCGGATTTCGACTGTTCAAGAACCATCCAGATGGCTTTGGACAGAAATTTGCCGATATTCGGGGTCTGTCTGGGCATGCAGGCCATCGCCTGCCATTTTGGTGGCAAACTGGCGCAGCTGGATGTACCAGTCCATGGCAAACCATCGCGGATCTCGATTCATGAGCCCGGGATCGTGTTTGACGGGCTGCCAGATGACATTGCCATTGGCCGCTATCATTCGCTTTACGCAAGTGTTGAAGATCTGCCAGACTGCCTCGAGGTCACGGCGACGACGAAAGAGGGCATTCCCATGGCTTTACGTCATAAGGACCTGCCAGTGGCTGCAGTTCAATTTCACCCTGAGTCTGTCATGTCATTGGGACAGGACGCGGGCATGCAGATGATCCTGAATGTGGTGGCCCAACTGGGTGCACAAAAAAGACCATAGCCCAAGCGTAGCCTTGGCAAGCCTCGTCAAGGCGCAGCCCTGAGACCTGTATATAACATGGGTTCGACATCTGCGCGCTGTGGGATCAGGACTGTCTTGTCACTGACACAGCGCGCATGCCCGCATATGCGTTGACAGATGAAACCCGCAGGACACCCCCGTGTTTCAGCTGTTTCGATCATGCACAGAGTGTCCTTATCCTTTGGTGCCCGGGACGGTTGAGGCAGTCACGATCTTGTCTGACAGTCAGGTGACCTCCCCTTTGCAGCCACGCTGACGCCCAATTTCCGGCCGGTTTTCATGCAACGCTCTGTCCTGTGTGGGTGATGCGCCGATGCAGCGCAGGCCTGGCAAGAGCTGTTGGAGGATAGCGCAATGCTGGAAATAGCACCAAAAACCGATGCGGTTGCATCCTCTGCCTTGGATCCCGCCCTGGCTTGGGCACGGCAACATTTTGCTGCCGCAACGGTCAAGCGCGTAACCAATCACACCTGGGCCACAACCTATCGTTTGTGCGGGCCGTCATCTGACGCATACCTCAAGCGACTGCACAAGTCCGACCCTGCAAACAATATCGCCATAGCCGAGATCGCGCGCAGGTTCGATCCGCATGTGCCAACGCTCGTTGCGGCGGAAACAGACCGTGGCTTTTTTGTTTTCAAAAACCACGGAGGCGCGGATTTCAGACGCAAGCTGAACACCGCGGATCGAACGACGCTGTTGTCACTTTACGGACGCATACAGGGACAGGCGCGCGCGCAGGATGATCTTCTGGCCAACTTGCCCAAGGTGACTTGCACAGGCACGTTTGATGAATTGATCGCCCTGATGCATCAGGCAATCAAACGTGCGCCTGCGCCGGGCAAAGAGGGTAACCCCTTTTTATACATGCGCCGCAGTTCGGTGCGGAACTACGAAACCGTTTTTACCGCAGCCCTCCCGATGATGCGCGCATTTCTGGCAACCGGAGACACACTGCCCGCCACCTTGAACCACTGTGATCTGCGCGCAAAAAACATTGCCCGACGCGCAGATGGAAGCCTGTGCATCTTTGATTGGGATGATGCAGTACAGGGGCCTCCGGGGTTGTCGCTGCACGCCCAGTTCAGCGGATGCACCCGGGTTTTTGCCGCGCTGACGGATTCTGCCGTCAGCCCGGACGCCATGTCTGTTTCGGCCTATATCGAGGCGCTCACGCGTTTTGGCAGGTATGATCCCCGCGATGTCGCAGCCGCTTTGCCGGCGGCGACGGCGGCCGGCGCGATGCGCTATATCCTGGGCTTCGCAGCCTATCCGGTCAGCCGCGAAACGTCACGCCAGGCCATCGTCAAAAACGTGCGGCGGAGGTTGTCAGATCTCATGGATCTGATGGTGATGCTGGCCCAAAGGCCGGGATCTGACCACACCCCGCTGATCAAGGCCTTTGTTGCCACAGGACGCAAATCGCGTGGGCAGATGCTTTCCCAACACCCTCGACCGGACAGCCCCTCACCGGCCCGCGTGAGACCCGAGCGCACCAGCGCCGAAGCCCCCGACGTGTTTCCCGCGATCGAAATTTCACCCCAAGAGCGCGAAAAAGGCCGGATGTCCCGCAGCTGCGCAAAACAGGCCGAAACCCTGTTCAACAGACATGGCGCCTTGCTGATCAAAAACGCCTTTTCGCCAGATCTGATTGCCCCGATGCAGCACGAATTCGACCTGCTACACACCGCGCATCAAGCCGCCATCCAAGAGGGCAAAGCCTTGCGGGTCGGCGACAAACGGTTCATGATTTCACTTGAACTGAAAGGCGCTTTTGCCGCGCCAGAGGTGCTTGCTTCGCCCTTTGTATTGCCCCTCGTGCACCGTTTGCTGTCAAAAGACGCCATCCTGGGAAGTTTCACCGCAGTCGCCTCGATGCCCGGATCGAAGGATCAAAGCCTGCACCGCGACAATCCCCCATTGTTTGAAGAAAAGGCCGAACTGGACACCCCTTGCTTTTGCATTGCGCTGATCATTCCGCTGATTGCGCTTGATGCTCAGACAGGCGCAACGCGCATCATAAAGGGCAGCCACCGGTCGCGCACAGCTGAGGCCAAGACCATGCCAAGCCAGGACCCGGTCGTTGATCTTGGTGCGTGCTACATGATGGACAGCCGCCTGTTCCACCAGGGCATGGCCAACAACAGTGATCGCATCCGGCCCATCTTGAGTCTTGTGTACCAGCGGCCGTGGTATCGGGATCACAAGAATTTCAAGACGCAATCGCCCTTGATGATGTCTGACACACAGAGACAGCGCTTTCCAAGAGAGCTGCGCAAACTGGTGTCCTGGGCAGGAGACCCGATCTGATGTGCGCCAAGGACAATACAAATCGTCACTCCCACGGATATGTGACAGAGGTGCCCTACACCTGGAGTTACTTCCACTATCAAAGCCCGGTCCTGCTGTCTTATGTGGCCTGGTTGAATGGCCTGCCCGCTCCCGACCCAAGAGGCGCGTTCACTCATGTTGATCTGGGCTGCGGCAATGGTGTTACATCAAACCTGCTGGCGGCGGCCTACCCTCAGGCCCAGTTTTACGGAATTGATTTTAATGCCGACCATATTCGAAATGCGCAACGGATTGCGCAGCAGGCAGATTTGAAGAACGTCACCTTCATTGACGCTTCATTCGATGAAATGTCACAGCATGATCTGCCAAAGTTTGACTACATCACCTTGCATGGCGTCTACAGTTGGGTCAGCGCAGATGTCCGGGCCCAGGTCGACACTGTGATCAACACGATGTTGAAGCCCGGAGGGCTGGTATATCTGTGCTACAACACGCTGCCCGGGGCGGCTGCCTTGATGCCTGTCTGGAAGATGATGCAGGTCTATGCGCACGAGGTTGAGGGCGATGTCCAGACCCGCGCCCAAAGCGCAATCGACACGATCCGGCAGATGCACGACACCAAGGCGCGGTTTTTCACCGAGAACCCGACAGTCGACAAATATTTTGTCAAAATGCTGAAACGGGATCCGCGGTACCTGGTGCATGAGTTCTTGAACACACACTATGAGCCGCAGTATTTCAGTGATGTCGCACAGACTTTTTCGGGGATGGGTCTCGACTTTGCAGGTTCGGCGCGGGTCTACCGAAATGATGCACGCAATTTTGTCTCCAGCCGCTTTACATCGCATCTGGCCAAGGCGGGATCTCGGGTCGACTGGGAAACACGGTCCAGTTTTCTCCGAAATGAATCCTTCCGTTGGGACGTGTTTCAACGACCCGGCGGCGATGCGGATGCCTGCGGCGCCGCGCAGGGCCTTGACGCGCTCTATATCGGCGCACTCCGAGAACGGGCAACGAACCGCACGACAGCCAATGTCGGTCGCCGCGCTTTGGATCTGGGCACCGGGTGCCTTGCAAGCGTTCGAAACTGTGCTGAATCCGGCCAGTTCACCATATCGGAGCTGAAGGCACACCCGGACCTGATTCACTACGGGCAGGATGCAGTCGATGGTGCGATTGTCGACCTGATCGCGGCTGATCTGCTTCAGCCTCTTCTTGCTCCTCTGGGACGCGATCGCCCTCGCGTTGACGTGACCTACAAGATGGCATCCTCTGTGAACCTTGGTCTCGCGCAGGATATCCTGATTTCTGACGGCAAGAGCTACTTCAGTTCTCCGACGAACGGTTCCGCTGTGCGCTTGGACTTTGCCAACGGCCTGTTGGCCTGCCTTCTGCATGACAAAAGGCTGCCCGATGTTCCCGCGCTATTTGCCGAAAAGCTGGTCGAGATTGGCCAGATGACAGGTCATCGCCACGTGTCACAGGACAACACCCAGTCACAGACCTGGCGAGAGACCCAGTTCGACGGGTTTGTACGCAAATACCTGCCCCGCTTGTTGCGATTGAACATTCTCAGGGCGGAGTGATCAATCGGGAGGTTTCTGCTGACCTTACGGGACTGCTTTCTTGCGGCGCACCTGCTGCTTTGACAAGATGCACGGCACCTGGTTTTTCAGAGACTGATTGATCTTGGTTATGCGGCCCTGGCTGATTTTCCATAGCTATGTGCACGTTTGTCTTGGCCTCTGCTGACGGGAAATTTCGGATGGGCTCCCGCAGGCGGCGGGCCTTGAACCAGTCGACCCAATCGAGTGTGGCATATTCCACGGCGTCAAAGCTGCGCCATGGTCCGCGCCGGTGGATGATGTCAGCCTTGAACAGGCCGTTGATCGTCTCGGCGAGGGCAGTGTGATACCTGTCACCGACGCCGCCAACGGACGGTTCACCGACGCTTTGGACAAGCGCTCGGTTGAGCGAATTGACAAATGTTGCAATCCCCGATCCCAATGATGTAGCAGACCTGATCCGGGCTCTCGCTGATGTACGGCCTGCGAAGACACCGACAAAGAGAGCCACATCGACAAGGCGCTGCCATGGCGCCATCTAGGTGACATCACCCAGCCCCAAAACGTTCGGCGCAGATGCGTCGATCTGGCGATTTACACTTTCCGGCGGACAGGATTGAGACGTGTCCGGGATCGTCGTCTTCGGCTTCTCGCCACGCATGACGCCGTCATGGCCCATAGCTTTCACCAGCCGTGCCACCATGCATCCGACAAAGTCAAAGCCTTTGCGCGCCAGACCTTGGGAACGCCGTGGACTTTTTGGTTCTGCTCCCAAACCCTGTCGACCTGGCGCCGCAACGCCGTGTAGCGCTTGGCCCGATCTGGCAGCAGATCGAAGTTCGCCCACTAAGCCATTTGATCGTAGACGGTTGACGGGGCAATCGGCAGGTGCTTGCAGATCGGCTCGTCCCCAATGGCGTCACGATGTTCTGCGATGAAGGCAATCATGTCCCTGACCGGCGGTCGAACTTCGCCTCGGCAAAATACGCCTACGCCTCTCTGAGGATCTCGTTGGCTTGCGCCACCTTGCGGTCCTCGCGCTCCGGGGCCTTTATCTTATCGACGATCTCGGTCGTGACTCCGGCGCTGTCACCGCGATCGACCGCAGCCTTCTTGACCTGGTCATTCAGTGTTTGCGGCGCACACTCCATCGTCGAGAAATCGAAACGATTGCTGCCCCCGTTATCATTCGGTCCAGCGCCTTCCAGTATCATTCGCACGACACCTTGGCGCACTTCTGGCAAATACGTGTTCGTTGTCTTTGCCATAATGCCCCGTCCTACTCATGAGTGGGAGCCTCCGGAAAACCCGGCGCGATTCAACAAACCAAGGTGAGCATTTGGGTAGTTTGACAGGGCATCGGCTTATAAAAACTGCCCTGACACGAATCGCACACGCTGGCGTCACGTTTAACGATAAGAAGAAACAATCAGTGCGCGTGCCGATAATTGACCGCCATATTGTTAACCAATTTAAGGTCAGACAGCCCGAATCCCGCCACAAATGCGCCAAAATTGGAAAAACCCAGAGATTTGGTGAAGCTACTTATCAAGGACACGGTGGGGGCTTGTCCTGCTCCGGCCAATCGTGAGCAAGCACTTA
>JAKVCP010000054.1 GCA_022448925.1 Paracoccaceae bacterium | reverse complement strand
GACGGGCGAACAGAAAATCCGCAACTTCAACATCAACTTTGGGCCTCAGCACCCGGCGGCACACGGTGTGTTGCGGCTGGTGCTTGAGCTGGACGGGGAAATCGTAGAACGCTGCGATCCGCACATCGGGCTGCTGCACCGAGGCACCGAAAAGCTCATGGAGAGCCGGACCTACCTGCAGAACCTGCCGTATTTCGACCGGCTGGATTATGTCGCGCCGA
The DNA here is from genome assembly GCA_022448925.1 of Paracoccaceae bacterium. Classification (GTDB taxonomy): domain Bacteria; phylum Pseudomonadota; class Alphaproteobacteria; order Rhodobacterales; family Rhodobacteraceae; genus JAKVCP01. The sequence goes on along the minus strand of JAKVCP010000054.1, from coordinate 22,778 downwards.
TGAACCAGGAACACGCCTGGTGTCTGGCGATCGAAAAGTTGACCGGCACAGTGGTTCCGCGCCGTGCCAGCCTGATCCGGGTCCTGTATTCAGAGATCGGCCGCATCCTCAACCACCTGCTGAACGTCACCACACAAGCGATGGACGTGGGCGCTTTGACCCCGCCCCTTTGGGGATTTGAAGAGCGCGAAAAGCTGATGGTGTTTTATGAACGCGCCTGTGGCGCGCGTCTTCACGCCGCCTACTTCCGTCCTGGCGGGGTCCACCAGGATCTGCCTCCTGAGTTGCTTGATGACATTGAGGCCTGGGCCAAGGATGAATTCCCTGGCTTCATGGAAGACATCGACGGTCTGTTGACGGAAAATCGCATTTTCAAACAGCGCAATGCCGACATCGGCATCGTGACTGAGGAAGACATCCAGAACTGGGCGTTTTCAGGTGTCATGGTGCGTGGATCGGGCCTGGCGTGGGATTTGCGCCGTGCCCAGCCCTATGAATGTTACGATGAGTTCGACTTTCAGATTCCGGTCGGCAAGAACGGTGATTGTTACGACCGCTACCTCTGCCGCATGGAAGAAATGCGTCAATCATTGCGCATCATCCTGCAGGCCATCGACAAGCTGCGCGCGCCGGACGGGCAGGGCGACATTCTGGCAAGGGGCAAGCTGACGCCGCCAAAGCGTTCGGACATGAAGACCTCGATGGAAAGCCTGATCCATCACTTCAAGCTTTACACCGAGGGGTTCCATGTGCCCGCGGGCGAGGTTTATGCCGCCGTAGAGGCACCGAAGGGCGAATTCGGCGTTTATCTCGTGGCAGATGGTTCCAACAAGCCCTACCGGGCCAAGATCCGTGCGCCGGGCTATCCGCATCTGCAGGCCATGGATTACATTGCAGGTGGCCATCAGTTGGCCGATGTCGCTGCTATTATTGGCACGATGGATATCGTTTTCGGGGAAATTGATCGGTGATTTCTCTGTGTCTGACATATACCGGCTTGGGCGCGAGGTCGCAGGTGAACTGCCCCGCCTCGACGCCATGCCCATGGTATGTAGAGGACAGGCCAGCGGGGGATGGGTCATGATCGAAGACCTTAGCGATTGCTGGAGACCCTGTGCAAAATCTGTGTCGGTCTACCGCTACCTGCGCAAACCGATGAGTGCGACGATCAGTACGTTGCAACAGCGCCCAGAACCTCTGCGGTGTCATGATGTGCTGCCCGACAGGCCATTTCAGGCGAGGGTGAAGGCAGTCGAAGACGTTTTGAGAGCTGAGAACGTCGCAGGTTCACGGTTCCATCGCGGTTCGATGAAGGATGCGGATGCTGTTGATGACGGTATGAACAGCATCGCGGATCTTGTGCAGCCGTCTTATGTGCACAAAGCGGTCCTGCATGAGCGTTTTCGTCGGATGCGGCCCATGCTTCACCCGAGCGATGATTTGATTTCCAAGCACCTGCAAAAACCGGATCGGACAACAAATGGTTTCAGGCGTTTGGCGATTGTCGCGAATGCTTTGCTCAAAGCGCTGCGCCGCACAAAAATGCGCGAAGTCAATATGATGTGCAGGGAACTGGAAATCGCATGACGTTTCAGCATGTCATATGCGCCGGCGGGCGGCGCCTTGCCCGGCCCCTGGCATTGCTTGCTGCACTGTCTGCGGTCGCGGCGTGTACCTTGCCACCTTCGGGTGTGACGCAAGCGGACCTTGTGGCCTATGAGGTCGCGGTTGCATCGGTTGGGTGCAAGTTGGAAACAGAACGTCAATACCTGCCGGTCGAACTGCAAACGGGCCTGACCCGGGATCAGGTGATCGGCATTTCGCAATACAAACTCGCCGTCGAAGAGGCCGTCAGCCTGGACAACGGCGGGGTCAAACTCGTGACAGGAGCCTGTGCCTGATGCTGCGCCGTCTGCACCCCGATCAACCCGATACCTTCGCCTTTACGCCAGCCAATCAGGCATGGGCAGAAGCCCAGATGACCAAATATCCCGAGGGCCGTCAGGCCAGCGCGGTGATCCCGATCCTGTGGCGTGCGCAGGAACAAGAAGGCTGGCTGACCCGTCCAGCGATCGAAACCGTCGCGGACATGCTGGGCATGGCCTACATTCGCGTGCTTGAGGTGGCCTCGTTCTATTTCATGTTTCAACTGCAACCGGTTGGCTCTGTGGCACATATTCAGGTGTGTGGAACAACATCCTGCATGATCTGTGGCGCCGAGGATCTGATTTCCGTCTGCAAGGAAAAGATCGCAGCCAAGGCGCATGCTCTGAGCGCCGATGGCAAGCTGAGCTGGGAAGAAGTGGAATGTCTTGGCTCTTGCGCGAACGCCCCGATGGCGCAAATCGGCAAGGACTATTTCGAAGACCTGACGGCAGAAGGCTTTGGGCAGATCATCGACGACCTGCGGTCGGGTCAGGTCCCGGTTCCTGGACCGCAGAATGGGCGGTACACGTCAGAGCCGTTGTCCGGATTGACCAGTCTGAAAGACTTCGAAGCAGGCCGGGTTGAGGGCAATGCTTCCGTGGCACTTGCGACAGGGCTGGGCGACACCGTGAAGCGGATCGATGGAACAGAGGTGCCATTGGTAACACCCTGGCTTGATCGTACAGACAAAAACGACGCTGCCGCAGGGTCAGCCAAACGGTCCGGGTCCAAAACACCTAAAGCGAAAACAAAAGCCAAATCTCCAAAGGCAAAGTCGGCCGCTGACACGGCGTCCAAGCCGTCAGCTTCCGGCGGGACGTCCGCGAAGGCGGCGGCGGTTGCGACACCGGTGGAAGAGCAGGCTCCGCAAACACTGTCGGAGGCGCGCGACGGTCAGCCGGATGATCTGAAGCTTCTTAAGGGTGTCGGCCCCAAACTTGAACAGACGCTGCACGATTTGGGTTTTTTCCATTTCGACCAGATTGCAGCCTGGACCGATGCAGAAGTGGCCTGGGTGGACACACGGCTCAAGTTCAAAGGACGTATCGAGCGTGACAACTGGATCGACCAGGCCAAGAAACTGGCTGCGGGCGAAGAGACCGAATTTGCCAAGTCCGCTCGGAAAGACGGACGTTACGACTAACCTCGCGCACCACAGGCGTGACTGATCGGGAAGGACCCAGATGAGTTCAGAGTTCGACAAGGCTTTTGCCCGAAAGGGCCGCACCACGGGGCTGGTGATCGCTGGCGGTGGCCTCGCAGCCATCCTCGCGCCCGTCATTGTGCATGGCCTTGGGCTTGAGCCACGGTTCGAAATGCTGATCTATTTCGGGTCTTTGGCTGCGTTCATTTGGGCTATGGTCAACATTTATCAACTTTGGCGCATGCGTCAGGACAACCAGGGGTAGGCAGACATGCTGCAGGATCAGGATCGGATCTTTACCAACCTTTATGGCATGCACGACCGGACGCTTGCGGGCGCGCGCGCGCGCGGGCACTGGGATGGCACGGCGGGCTTGATTGCAAAAGGCAAGGACTGGATCATCGACGAGATGAAGAAATCCGGCCTGCGCGGACGCGGTGGCGCAGGCTTTCCGACGGGTCTGAAGTGGTCTTTCATGCCCAAGGAAAGCGATGGGCGCCCGGCCTATCTGGTTGTGAACGCCGACGAATCAGAACCTGGCACCTGCAAGGACCGCGAGATCATGCGCCATGATCCGCACACCCTGATCGAAGGCTGTCTGATTGCCAGTTTCGCCATGCAGGCACATGCCTGTTACATCTACATCCGCGGCGAATACATCCGCGAACGTGAAGCGCTGCAAGCCGCGATCGACGAGGCCTATGACGCAGGCCTGGTCGGCGTGAATGCCTCTGGTTCGGGATGGGATTTCGACATCTACCTGCATCACGGCGCAGGGGCCTACATCTGCGGCGAGGAAACCGCCCTGATCGAAAGCCTGGAGGGCAAAAAGGGCATGCCGCGCATGAAGCCGCCTTTTCCGGCGGGCGCGGGGCTGTATGGTTGTCCGACGACCGTGAACAACGTCGAGTCGATCGCCGTTGTGCCAACGATCCTGCGCCGTGGCGGTGACTGGTTCGCCGGTTTTGGTCGCGCCAACAACGCGGGCACCAAGCTCTTTGCCGTTTCAGGCCACGTCAACAACCCCTGCGTGGTTGAAGAGGCCATGTCGATCACCTTCGAAGAGCTGATCGAAACCCACTGCGGCGGCATTCGCGGCGGCTGGGACAATCTGCTGGCGGTGATCCCGGGGGGCTCCTCCGTTCCCTGTGTGCGCGGCGAAAAGATGAAAGACGCCATCATGGACTTCGACTACCTGCGGGGCGAGCTGGGTTCGGGCCTGGGCACTGCGGCGGTTATCGTGATGGACAAGCAGACCGACATCATCAAAGCGATCTGGCGGCTGTCGAAGTTCTACAAACACGAAAGCTGTGGCCAGTGCACGCCCTGTCGCGAAGGCACGGGCTGGATGATGCGTGTGATGGACCGCCTAGTGCGGGGTGAGGCCGAGGTCGAAGAGATCGACATGCTCTTTGACGTGACCAAACAGGTCGAGGGTCACACCATCTGCGCCCTTGGCGATGCGGCCGCCTGGCCGATCCAGGGCTTGATCCGCAACTTCCGCGAAGAGATCGAAGACCGCATCAAGGCCCAGAAATCGGGCCGCATGGGCGCAATGGCGGCGGAGTAACTGTGATGCGCGCGCGCCATTTGTCCACTGTGTTAGGCGCCGGCATTCTTGCTGGTTCTTTCGCCTGTGCAGATGGCCTGAAAATCGAACGCGATGGAGCGTACCTCGATTTGACGAGGTCCACGCGTTTGGTCGATGGTGTTGCCAGGCAGTTTGAACTTGTTGGGTATGACGCGCTCACCAAGTCTTTTGAAGTGACCCTGTCACCAGCTTTGGACCTTTCGGAACGCGTTGCTCATCGTCACATCGTCCTGACTGTTGGCATCACCTGTCTGCATCTGGGTGGAACTCCGGACACCGCGCAATCCGGTGAACGGGATGGAGACGCCTGGGTTTTTGCAGCAGAATGCGTGCAATCGAATGAGTGTGTGGAGGGCTGTTCATGAAACGTCCGTCCCAGCACCTCGCAGAACTCAACGTCGGACGCCTGATTGCGCCCACGGATGATCCGCGTGTGGCGGACTTCATGAATGCGCTCGACCGGGTGAACGGCCTTGGCAAGCGGATGCCGGGCTTTGTCTGGATGATGGAGGGCTCGGGCGAGCCGGGCACTGGCAACACCGAAAATGCTGTTAACGGCGACCCGCAGTTTGTGGCAAACATGACCGTCTGGGAAAGCGTTGAAACACTTGAGCATTTTGTTTGGAACACGGTCCATCGTCAGTTCTATGAGCGGCGGCAGGAATGGTTTGAAGTTCTGGGCAAGATGCACTTTGTGATGTGGTGGGTTCCCCAAGGCTATCAGCCAACTCTCGATGAGGCGTTGGACCGTCTAGAGCACCTTCAGACACATGGCGACAGTGATCACGCCTTTGGCTGGGCCTATTTGAAACAGGCCACCCAATGGCGCGACCGTGCCTGTGGCATAGCGGCGGAGTGAAAATGATGACGCGGATCATGATTTTATTTGCGGTGGTTGGACTTGTGGCAGCATGCGGTTCTCAGAGTCGTATGAACTACTACGAGTTCGACGGTGTGCATTTTTCGGCCAAGGCCAAAAGCCCGCGGCGTGAAAAGAACAGCTTTACAGTGCGTGTCCGCAACGCGACGCGCAGCCTTGCCGGGGCACGGCAGGCGGCACATTACGAGGCCACAAAGTACTGTGTTTCGACCTTTGGAAGCTCTGACATCGCCTGGGAAACTGATCTGGGTGCAGAAGAACTCACACTGAGTGGTGATGATCTGGAAGCGGCGGGAACCTGCCTGGAATGAGCGGATTTGCCCGCATATCCAAAGGTTTGGTGCGTTGTTATTGCATAGCATCGGACGGGTGCTTTCGTTCTGAGGCAGATCAGGGGAGCGGTTCCCCTGTGCGCGCCAGAACAAGGAGAGTGCCGATGACCCGTATGATGACCTTTTTGATTGCAGCGGTTTTGACGACCGGGCCGGTCCAGGCAAAGCCAGGCCTGCGCGACGTGCCTGAACTGGACCAGGGCCTTTTCGTCATCGCCTTGGCAAATGAGATCCGGCGAAAATGCGATGATATCAGTCCGCGATGGTTGCGCGCCAACAGCTATGTGAACGATTTGCAGGACAAGGCGTTGTCGCTTGGCTATACCCGCGCCGAGGTCAAGGCGCACCTGGATGACGACGCTGAAAAGGACCGCATGCGCGGTTTGGCAGCGCGCTACATGACCGATAAGGGCGTTGCAAATGGGGACTTTTGCGGCCTTGGCCGCATCGAGATTGCAGCAGGTACCGATATCGGTCGCCTGCTCAGAGAGCGTTAGGCATGACAGGGTCTGGCGCTTTTTACACCGCCTTTCGGGGCGACACAGGAACTTTGGCCCGGGTGGGGCAGGGTGGCGCGTGCCCCCTGTTCTGCCCGGTGCGGCGCGTAAGATAAGGATAGGATATGTCTGACCTTCGCAAGATCATCATCGACGACAACGAAGTCGAGGTGGATGGTGCCATGACACTGATCCAGGCCTGTGAAGAGGCAGGGATCGAGGTGCCGCGCTTTTGCTACCATGAACGTCTTTCGATCGCCGGCAACTGCCGCATGTGTCTGGTCGAGGTTGTCGGCGGCCCTCCCAAACCTGCCGCATCCTGCGCGATGCAGGTCCGTGATTTGCGCCCCGGCCCCGAAGGCCAGCCGCCGGTGGTCAAGACCAATTCGCCCATGGTCAAGAAGGCCCGCGAAGGTGTGATGGAGTTTCTCCTGATCAACCACCCTTTGGATTGCCCGATCTGTGATCAGGGCGGCGAGTGTGATCTGCAAGACCAGGCGATGGCCTATGGCGTCGATTTCAGCCGTTTCCGCGAGGCAAAGCGCGCGGTTGACGATCTTGACCTGGGCCCCTTGGTTGAAACCCACATGACCCGCTGCATCAGCTGCACACGTTGCGTGCGTTTCACAACCGAGGTGGCAGGCATAAGCCAGATGGGTCAAACAGGCCGCGGCGAAGATGCAGAGATTACAAGTTATCTCGGTGAGACGCTGAACTCGAACATGCAGGGCAACATCATCGATCTTTGCCCGGTAGGCGCGTTGGTGTCCAAACCTTATGCCTTCACCGCTCGTCCATGGGAATTGACCAAGACAGAGACGATCGATGTCATGGACGCTCTTGGATCCAACATACGTGTCGACACCAAGGGGCGCGAGGTGATGCGTATTCTTCCGCGCAACAATGATGGTGTGAACGAAGAGTGGATCAGCGACAAAACACGCTTTGTCTGGGATGGATTGCGCCGCCAGCGCCTTGACAAGCCCTATCTGCGCGAGAACGGCAAACTGCGCCCGGCCAGCTGGCCCGAAGCGCTTGGCAAGGCTGCCGAGGCGATCAAGGGTGCAAGCAAGGTTGCGGGCCTTGTCGGTGATCTGGTCTCGACCGAAGCTGCTTTTGCTCTCAAGACCTTGATCGAGGCGCAGGGTGGATCAGTCGAATGTCGTGTCGACGGGGCCAAGTTGCCAGCCGGCAATCGCGCCGGATATGTAGGTACGGCACATATTGAAGATGTCGAAGAGGCCGACACTATTCTGTTGATCGGCACCAACCCGCGCGAAGAAGCGCCAGTCCTGAATGCGCGCATCCGCAAGGCCTGGCTGAACGGGGCCAAGGTTGTCAACATTGGCCCGGAGGTCGATCTGACCTTCGATGTGGAGCAAATGGGAACAGGCCGTGACGCTTTGGCTTCGCTTGCGACACAGAGCTTTGACGAGATCAAGGACAACTCTTCGGTGATCATCGTTGGCCAGGGCGCGCTGCGCGAGGCCGATGGTGCTGCCGTGTTGGGGCACGCGATACGCGCCGCTGAGCAGAGCAATGGCAAGATGATGGTTCTGCATTCTGCCGCGGGACGGGTCGGCGCACTGGATGTCGGTGCCGTCACAGAGGGCGGTATTGGTGCAGCGATAGAGGGTGCAGACGTGGTGTTCAACCTTGGTGCGGATGAGGTTGAAATCGCAGATGGTGCTTTTGTGATCTATCAGGGCAGCCACGGGGACCGGGGCGCGCATCGTGCAGATGTGATACTGCCCGGTGCCGCATACACCGAAGAGAATGGGCTTTTTGTCAACACCGAAGGACGTCCGCAGCTTGCCATGCGTGCCGGGTTTGCGCCGGGCGATGCCAAGGAAAACTGGGCGATTCTACGGGCGCTGTCCGCAGAGCTTGGCGCGACCTTGCCTTATGACAGTCTTGCGCAATTGCGCAGCGCGTTGGTCGAGGCAGTTCCGCATCTTGCGATGATTGACGAGGTGCCGGAGAACACGCCAGTCGCGGTCGCAGAGGCAGAGTTGGGAGCCGGCGACTTTCATCACGCCATCAAGGATTTTTACCTGACCAACCCGATTGCGCGGGCTTCGGCGCTGATGGCGGAACTGTCGTCCGGCGCCAAGGCGCGTGGCGCTGACAAGATCGCGGCAGAGTGAGTTTTGGCGGTCTCGCACCTCATATCCCCTGTGGCCTTGATGGGCGCGTTTGCTTTGGCTGGTTGCGAAACCGGCCCGCGCACCGAGGTCAGTTTTGAGCCGGTTTATCTGGGCCTTGAAACACGTCTGCTGGACGGGGATCTGGTCAATTTCCTGGTTCAGATGACGGGTGCTCGGGGTGTTGGCGATGTCGAAACCTATGCGGAATGTGCTGCGGCGCAGTACACGCTGATCCGCGGATACGGATTTGCGCGTCATGTGCGCACAAATGTAGACTTAAAGGGTGGCCTCTGGCGCGGAGATGCGGTTTACACCATTTCGCCGGCACTGCCCCGTGGGTTCCAGACGATAGATGCTGAAGTCGTCGCTGCGGCCTGCGAAGAAAACGGAATACCGATGGTGTGAGGAGCTGATGGCTGATTTCTTGAACACCCCCCTGGGCGTTGGCGTGATTGTCGTTGCGCAATGTCTGGCTGTTGTGGCCTTTGTGATGATCTCGCTTCTGTTCCTCGTATACGGAGACAGAAAGATCTGGGCGGCGGTGCAAATGCGCCGTGGCCCCAACGTGGTTGGCGTCTACGGTCTTTTGCAGACGGTGGCCGATGCGCTGAAATATGTCGTCAAAGAGATCGTGATACCGGCGGGCGCCGACAAGACTGTCTTTATGCTTGCCCCGATGCTGAGCTTTGTGCTGGCGATGATCGCCTGGGCGGTGATCCCGTTCAACGACACATGGGTATTGTCTGACATCAATGTCGCAATCCTCTATGTTTTTGCTGTCAGCTCGCTTGAGGTCTATGGCGTGATCATGGGGGGGTGGGCCTCCAACTCGAAGTATCCCTTCCTTGGCTCTCTGCGCTCGGCCGCACAGATGATTTCTTACGAAGTCTCGATCGGCCTGATCATCATTGGCGTCATCCTTTCGACTGGGTCGATGAATTTCGGTGCGATCGTGAACGCGCAAGACGGAGCATACGGGTTCTTCAACTGGTATTGGTTGCCGCATTTCCCGATGGTGTTTTTGTTCTTCATTTCGGCGCTGGCCGAAACGAACCGTCCTCCGTTTGACCTGCCAGAAGCTGAATCCGAACTGGTTGCCGGCTATCAGGTTGAATATTCCTCAACACCGTTTCTGTTGTTCATGGCAGGTGAGTACATCGCCATCTTCCTAATGTGCGCGCTGACAACGCTGCTGTTCTTTGGCGGCTGGCTGTCGCCTATTCCGGGCCTTCCTGACGGTGCGCTCTGGATGGTCGGCAAGATGGCCTTTTTCTTCTTCATCTTCGCGATGGTCAAAGCGATCACGCCACGCTACCGCTATGACCAGCTTATGCGTTTGGGGTGGAAAGTGTTCCTGCCATTCTCGCTTGTCTGGGTTGTCTTCGTCGCTTTCGCGGCCAAGTTCGACTGGTTTTGGGGCAGCTATGCCCGTTGGGTAGTAGGAGGATAAGATGTCTGATCTCAAGGCTGCGATCCTCGACGCGAAATACGTCGACATGATATCGCTTGGTGATTTTGTTTCGCAGGATTTGGGGTTGCCAGAAACGGACCCGGACGGCTTGCCGGTCAATGATGCGACCGAGGTGGCGGCTGCGATCTTTCGTTGGGCAGCCGGGGCGCAAATCATGAGGCAAAGAAATGCCTCCAAGACCCAAGAGCCAGACACGCAAGAGCCAGACACGCAAGAGTCCGTCGCGCCGGAGGAACCGGTCACTGGCGTGCAGGACCCATTGGACACAACCGCCACCAGCGTGACAAACACGAACGGGAGCTAAAGATGTCAACGATCGACTATACCCGGGCCGCAAAGTATTTTTTGCTTGCTGATTTCGTGAAGGGATTTCAGCTCGGGCTGAAATACTTTTTTGCACCAAAGGCCACGCTGAATTACCCCCATGAAAAAGGGCCGCTAAGCCCGCGTTTTCGGGGAGAGCACGCCTTGCGTCGTTACCCAAACGGCGAAGAACGCTGCATTGCCTGCAAGTTGTGCGAAGCTGTCTGTCCTGCGCAGGCGATCACGATTGACGCCGAGCCACGCGACGACGGCAGCCGCCGCACCACCCGCTATGACATTGACATGACCAAGTGCATCTACTGTGGCTTCTGCCAGGAAGCCTGCCCGGTCGACGCGATTGTCGAGGGTCCGAATTTTGAGTTTTCGACAGAAACCCGTGAGGAACTGTTTTACGACAAGGCTAAACTGTTGGAAAACGGAGAACGCTGGGAAGCGGAGATCGCTCGAAACCTCGAATTGGATGCTCCGTATCGATGAAATGAAGCTCCAGACCATTTTGGCGCCGTGACAGCGGCTGTATGAAATGTTCCGGACGGCGAGAGACCCCGTGATGAGCGACACAAAGACCCCTTTTGAATTGATGATGGGCCAGGCACATGAGATGGCCAAGGCCTTCAATCCGGCGCTTGAATCCTTTTCGCCCAAGGGCTTTGAAAAGCTGTGGCCCACCGTTCCCAAGGACGTCATGGAACTGTGGTTCGGCAAGGGGCTGAGCAAGGAAGGGTTGGATGCAAAGACCCGTCTTTTGTTGACTTTGGCGGGGCTGACCATGCAAGGAGCCCAAGCGGATACACCGTTTCGCATGACCGTACGCCACGCCATGGAGGCCGGCGCCACCAAGGAAGAGATTGCCGAGACCATCGCGCAGATGGCGATGTTTGCCGGAATACCTGCCATGACCCGCGCCATGGAGTTGGCGCGTGATGTGATGGAAGATAAAAAGGATGATGCGGAATGACCGTTTTTGCCTTCTACCTGTTCGCCCTGAGCACGATTGTCGGCGGGCTGTTTACAGTCATCAGCCGTAACCCGGTGCATTCTGTGCTTTGGCTGATCCTGGCCTTTCTCAGCTCTGCGGGCCTGTTTGTTCTGCTGGGCGCGGAATTTGTCGCGATGCTCTTGATCATCGTCTACGTGGGTGCAGTTGCGGTTCTGTTCCTTTTTGTCGTGATGATGCTGGATGTGGACTTTGCCGAGTTGAAGGCTGAAATGGCCAAGTACATGCCTTTGGCATTGCTGATCGGGATTGTGCTTTTGATGCAGTTTTCCTTTGCCGTTGGCGCTTGGGACGTCGCCGATCAGGCACAAAACCTGCGTCAGGCTGTTACGCCCGAGGATCGGCACAATACCGAAGCCCTTGGTCTGCTGCTGTATGATCAGTACTTCCTGTTGTTCCAGCTGGCGGGCCTGATCCTGTTGGTTGCCATGATCGGAGCGATTGTTCTGACCCTGCGCCATCGCCAAGACGTCAAACGTCAGGACGTCCTGGCTCAGATGTACCGCGATCCGGCCACCGCGATGGAGCTGAAGGACGTGAAACCGGGGCAGGGCCTGTGACAATGTTCAAGTTATGCGCAGTGACACTGGCGGCGACGGCATCCATGGCCACTTTGGCCGTCGCGGCCTGTGCGCCGGTCGATACGGCCATCACATATGACAAGCCGGTTGACGTGCTTGAAGGGTGTGCATTCGTCAATGCGTCCGAAAACGATGTAGACGGTTTCTTCACCGGAGCAGAGGCCATCGCGCGCAACAATGGGTACGTGACCCAAAGCGTCACCTCTGCGCAAAGCCTGTGTGGAGAGACCCAGGCACTGTTGGTGCTGGATTGTACGCGCAAGGATTTCTTTGTTCTGGGTGGGAAATCCTATCCTGCGAACCTGTCGGAAAAAGAGCGACCGGCCCCGTTGATTGGGCCAAGCACTGTGTTGACGGCCAATATTCTGAAGCCGCTCGGGCCGTTTGACCTGAACGATTTGCCAACGCCAAGTGGGATTTCGAAATTGGCGAAAGACTACGAAATCACCATCCATTCTGACGCGGATGCATTTTTCATCGGAGATCGTCCTCGGAACCGGTTTGACATGTTTTGCGGGTGCAAAGTGCATTTTCCGGACAGTCTGGGGGCACAAGAATGAAGTCGACGCAGGATCTTTCAGGCGTTTTGGTGCCGGCGAGGGTGTCAAAGTTGACACAGGTCGGTGAGCGGCACATCGCCTGTGCCGATATGGCAGCAGAGGTCGGTTTGATCTAGACGGTAGCGCCGCCGCTTGGCGCAGTGAACACCTGGGGCAGGGCGCCCTGAAACAAATATAAGACCCCGAGCATCATCGGGGTTTGGAACGGACAAAACGGGTGCACCCCGGAGGGACGATAGATGATCGGACTTGAACATTACCTGACGGTGGCGGCAACGCTTTTCGTTATCGGCATTTTCGGGCTCTTCCTGAACCGCAAGAACGTGATCATCTTGCTGATGAGCATTGAGCTGATGTTGCTCGCGGTGAACATCAACCTGGTGGCCTTTTCGTCCTTCCTTGGTGATTTGGTCGGACAGGTCTTTACTCTGTTTGTCCTAACGGTTGCAGCAGCCGAGGCCGCCATCGGCTTGGCAATCCTTGTCTGTTTCTTCCGCAACCGCGGCACCATTGCCGTTGAAGACGTCAATGTGATGAAAGGCTAAGCCCGTGGAAAGCATCATCTTATTTGCCCCGTTGGTTGGGGCGCTGATTGCAGGATTCGGCTGGCGGCTGACAGGCATCCGTGGCGCCCAGTGGATCACAACCGGTCTTTTGCTGTTGGCCTGCGCCTTTTCCTGGATCGTCTTCCTGACCCATGGTCCAGAAACGCAGCACATTCAGATCCTGCGCTGGATCGAAAGCGGCACGCTGAGCACCGATTGGTCAATCCGGCTGGATCGTCTGACCTCGATCATGCTGGTCGTGGTCACCAGTGTGTCCTCATTGGTGCACCTGTACAGTTTTGGATACATGGCGCACGACGAAAATTTCCGTGACGGAGAAGAAAGCTACAAACCCCGCTTTTTTGCCTATCTGTCGTTCTTCACCTTTGCCATGCTGATGCTGGTGACGTCCGATAACCTGGTGCAGATGTTCTTTGGTTGGGAAGGTGTGGGCGTGGCTTCGTACCTGCTGATCGGGTTCTATTACCGCAAGCCCAGTGCCAATGCGGCAGCGATCAAGGCCTTTGTGGTGAACCGCGTGGGTGACTTCGGCTTTGCGCTGGGGATCTTTGGTCTGTTCTACCTGACCGACAGTATCAAGTTGGACGATGTCTTTGCCGCAGCGCCAGCGCTGGCGGAAACGCAGATCACCTTCCTCTGGGCTGACTGGAACGCCGCGAACCTATTGGCGTTCCTGCTGTTCATTGGTGCGATGGGGAAGTCGGCGCAATTTTTCCTGCATACCTGGCTGCCAGACGCGATGGAGGGACCGACACCGGTGTCGGCGCTGATCCACGCTGCGACCATGGTGACAGCGGGTGTGTTTCTTGTGTGCCGTATGTCGCCTTTGATGGAATTTGCGCCAGAGGCCATGGGGTTTGTGACGTTCCTGGGCGCGTCGACGGCGTTTTTTGCCGCAACCGTCGGGCTGGTTCAGAACGATATCAAGCGCGTGATTGCTTATTCGACGTGTTCGCAGTTGGGATACATGTTCGTTGCTGCGGGCGTTGGCGTGTACTCGGTCGCGATGTTTCACCTGTTCACCCACGCCTTTTTCAAGGCGATGCTGTTTCTGGGGGCCGGCTCGGTCATCCACGGGATGCACCACGAACAGGATATGCGTAACTACGGTGGTTTGCGTAAGAAAATGCCCTATACGTTCTGGGCCATGATGATTGGCACACTGGCGATCACAGGCGTTGGCATTCCGCTGACTGGCTGGATCGGGTTTGCAGGCTTTGCGTCGAAGGACGCGGTGATCGAAAGCGCCTTTGTCGGCACCGCCGGGGGTTTTGCTTTCTGGGCGCTGGTCGTGGCGGCGCTGTTCACCAGCTTCTACAGTTGGCGCCTGATGTTCCTGACCTTCTACGGCAAGCCTCGGGGGAACAAACACACCCATGAGCACGCACACGAAAGCCCGGGCGTGATGTTGGTGCCTTTGAGCGTGCTGGCGCTGGGGGCCGTCTTTGCAGGCGCGATCTGGTACAGCAGCTTTTTTGGCAAGACGAACGAAGTGGTGAAGTTCTTTGGCGGCCAATACACGGCCCCGGCCGAGGATTTGGTCAAAGAGGTGGCCGAGCGCAGCCCAAAGGCCAGCAAGCTGAAATACGTCATGGAGGACGTGCCGGGTGAGGCTGCGATCTATATGGCGCCGAACAACACCGTGTTGCACGAGGCCCACTACGTCCCGACCTGGGTCAAGCTTTCGCCCTTTGTGGTGATGTTGATCGGCTTTGGTATGGCCTTTTGGTTCTACATCGTGAATCCGAAATTGCCCGCCCGCCTGGCTGAAAACCAGCGTCCCTTGTACCTGTTCCTGCTGAACAAATGGTACGTGGACGAGATCTATGACTTCTTTTTCGTCAAGCCTGCCATGGCGCTTGGGCGCTTTCTCTGGAAGCGCGGCGATGGCAATGTGATTGATGGATCGATCAATGGTGTCGCCATGGGGATCATTCCCTTTTTCACGCGCCTCGCTGGACGTTTACAGTCGGGCTACATCTTCAGCTATGCCTTTGCCATGGTGATCGGGATTGCAATCCTGATCACTTGGATGTCGATCACCGGAGGGGCCCAGTAATGGACAACCTGCTTTCCATTGTTACCTTCCTGCCGGCTTTGGCGGCATTGATCCTGGGCCTGTTTCTGCGTGGCGGAACCGAGGATGCTGACCAAAACGCCAAGTGGTTGGCGCTGTTTGCAACCAGCGCAACCTTTGTGATTTCGCTGTTTATCCTTTTCCAGTTCGATCCCTCTGACACAGAGATGCAGATGGTCGAGCAAAGTGACTGGCTGATGGGGCTGCAATACAAGCTGGGCGTTGACGGTATCTCTGTCCTGTTTGTGATGCTGACCACCTTCATGATGCCGCTGGTCATCGCGGCAAGTTGGGATGTCAATGTGCGGGTCAAGGAATACATGATCGCCTTCCTGTTGCTGGAAACGCTTATGCTTGGCGTTTTCATGGCGTTGGATCTGGTGTTGTTCTACCTGTTCTTCGAGGCGGGCCTGATCCCGATGTTCCTGATCATTGGCATATGGGGCGGCAAGAACCGTATCTATGCTTCGTTCAAGTTCTTCCTCTACACCTTCCTGGGGTCGGTCCTAATGTTGGTGGCTATGGTCGGCATGTTTGCTGATGCAGGAACAACCGACATTCCGACGCTGCTGAAACATGAGTTTGCTTCTGAAAGCTTCTCAGTGTTGGGTGTGCAGGTCATCGGCGGCTTGCAGACCATGCTTTTCCTCGCTTTCTTTGCAAGCTTTGCGGTGAAAATGCCGATGTGGCCGGTACATACCTGGCTGCCGGACGCCCACGTTCAGGCGCCGACCGCTGGCTCTGTTGTGCTGGCCGCGATTTTGCTGAAGATGGGGGGGTACGGCTTTTTGCGCTTTAGCTTGCCCATGTTCCCAGTGGGGTCGGCGGTGATGACTGACCTCGTGTTGTGGATGTCGGCAATCGCGATTGTCTATACCTCACTGGTGGCGCTGGTGCAGGAGGATATGAAAAAGCTGATTGCCTATTCGTCTGTGGCGCACATGGGCTATGTGACGATGGGTATCTTTGCTGGCAATCAACAAGGCATTGATGGCGCCATTTTCCAGATGATTAGCCATGGCTTCATTTCCGGTGCTCTGTTTTTGTGCGTGGGCGTGATTTATGATCGCATGCACACGCGCCAGATTGACGCCTACGGAGGTCTGGTGAACCGGATGCCGGCTTATGCCGTGATTTTCATGCTGTTCACGATGGCAAATGTCGGGTTGCCCGGCACCAGTGGTTTCATTGGTGAATTCCTGACGTTGATGGGGATTTTCCAGGTCAATACCTGGGTTGCAATGATCGCCACAACCGGGGTTATCCTGTCAGCGGCCTACGCGCTGTGGCTGTATCGGCGCGTGGTGATGGGCGACTTGATCAAGGAAAGCCTTAAGGCGATCACGGATATGACCGCTCGTGAAAGATGGATTTTTGCACCGCTGGTGGTCATGACCATCTGGCTGGGCGTCTACCCTGCGCCGGTGCTGGACCGAATTGGTCCCGCTGTCGAGGCGTTGGTCGCAGACTATCAACTGGCAGTTGCGCATGGTGATGGTGCCACGCAACATGCCAACGTTTCCTACTAAGAGGGGCAGGTCACATGATCTCGGCTGATCTCAATATCATATTGCCTGAAATCCTGTTGGCGGTTTTTGCCATGGTTGCGCTTTTGGGCGCGGTTTACACGGAAAAGGACAAGCTGGCCCCGACGCTTTTGTGGATCACTGCCGCGGTCATGGCTGCGATTGCGCTTTGGATCGGAACCAGCGGCAGCGGGACCAACGAAGCCTTTGGTGGCATGTTCATCGACGATGGCTTTGCACGCTTTGCAAAGGTCACGATCCTGATCTCGGCGGCGGCGGTACTGGTGATGAGCCAGGAGTATATGCAGCGTCGTGGGATTCTGCGCTTCGAGTACCCGATGCTGATTACCCTTGCGGCCGTGGGCATGATGATGATGGTGTCCGCCGGGGATCTGATGGCGCTGTACATGGGGCTAGAACTGCAGTCACTGTCGCTTTATGTCGTGGCCTCGTTGCGCCGTGACAGTGTCAAATCTACAGAGGCGGGTCTGAAGTACTTTGTCCTTGGTGCTTTGAGCTCGGGCTTGCTGCTTTATGGTGCTTCGCTGACCTACGGCTACGCGGGCACGACCCTGTTCTCTGGTATCGTTCAAACCGCAAACGAAGGACAGCTGTCGCTTGGCATGTTGTTCGGCCTGGTGTTTCTGGCCGCTGGTTTGGCATTCAAGGTCTCGGCGGTGCCGTTTCACATGTGGACGCCAGACGTTTATGAGGGGGCTCCGACGCCGATAACAGCGTTCTTTGCGACCGCTCCGAAAATGGCCGCGATGGCCCTGTTTGCCC
Organism: Paracoccaceae bacterium; assembly: GCA_022448925.1. Taxonomy (GTDB): domain Bacteria; phylum Pseudomonadota; class Alphaproteobacteria; order Rhodobacterales; family Rhodobacteraceae; genus JAKVCP01. The sequence goes on along the minus strand of JAKVCP010000054.1, from coordinate 5,376 downwards.
GTTTGATGCATGATGCCTTCGGTCAGGCAATAGGCGACTGGAGTCAGGTGATCGCGCTGTTGTCTGTTCTGTCGATGTTTCTGGGGGCTGTGGCCGCAATCGGGCAGACAAATATCAAACGCCTGATGGCCTATTCGTCGATCGCGCATATGGGCTACGCCCTGATGGGCTTGGCGGCGGGCTCGGCGATGGGTGTTCAGGCGCTTTTGATCTACATGGCGATCTATATCACCATGAATGTTGGAACGTTCGCATTTATTCTGTCGATGGAGCGCGATGGCGCTCCGGTCACAGATATTTCCGGGTTGCATATGCTCTCCAAGCGAGATCCCGCAAGGGCTTTGGCAATGTTGGTGTTGCTGTTTTCGCTTGCGGGTGTGCCGCCATTGGTGGGTTTCTTTGGCAAGCTTCAAGTGTTGTTGGCGGCGTATGACGCGGGCCTCATCTGGTTGGCGGTGGCGGGTGTTGTGGCATCGGTGATCGGGGCGTTCTATTATTTGCGGATCGTCTTCTACATGTACTTTGGTGACGAGCGGGATGATGCTGTCGAGATGCGCAGTTCACCGGTTTTGTACGGTCTGTTGATGGCGTCGGCCGTGATCATGGTTGTGGGTGTTGTAAATCTTTTTGGGATCGAAGGGGCAGCGGCCGCTGCGGCGGCAACGCTTGTCAACTGACCAGCATCATGTGCATGCAATAAGTGACGCGCCTTTGGCGCGTCGTTTTTTTGTGTGTCGAAAGCTTTGCTTTCGATGTGCGCCTCTGGCGGGAGTATTTGGCGAAAGATGAAGGTGGAGTATCTGTATGAGCTGGCCTGAGGGATATGGACGCCGGGTGCTGGACAGCATCGACAGCACCAGTGCTGAGGCGGCGCGGAGTATCCCTACCTTGGCTGGGCCGGAATGGATCATGGCGCGGCATCAGACGGAAGCCCGCGGGCGGCGCGGGCGACGCTGGATCAATCCCGTCGGGAATTTTTCCGCAACCTTGGTGTATCGACCAACTGGCAGTCCGCAAGAGGCAGCGCTGCGTTCCTTCATTGCAGCGCTTGCGCTGTTTGATGCGATCGCGGGTGTCACAGGCCGCGTGGATGGTTTGGCAGTGAAATGGCCAAACGACGTGTTGCTGAACGGCGGCAAGTTGGCGGGGATTTTGCTTGAAAGCCAAGCTTTGAAGGGTGGTGGGTTTGCCCTGTCGATCGGGATTGGCGTCAACCTTGTGCAGGCTCCTGATGCATGTGATGTCGAAGAAGGGGCGGTGCGGCCTGTTTCGTTGCTGTCTGAAACAGGCTGTGAAGTGACACCTGAGGCGTTTCTGGAGGCGCTTGCCGACGCGTTTGCAAAGTGGGAAATGCAGTTTCAGCAGTTCGGCTTTGCGCCGATCCGCGAGGCCTGGCTTGCGCGGGCCGCCCGCTTGGGCGAGGTCATTCGAGCCCGGACTGGCAGCTCTGAGCATGTTGGAACGTTTGAAACTGTCGACGCGATCGGGCAGCTTGTACTGAAGACCTCGCGGGGGCGTCAGGCAATTCCTGCGGCGGATGTATATTTCTGAGGAGAGGCTCATGCTTCTGGCCATCGATTGCGGCAACACCAACACGGTATTTTCGATCTGGGACGGCGAGACGTTCATCGCGACCTGGCGGACTGCGACGGAACATCAGAGAACTGCGGACCAGTACTATGTCTGGTTGTCTACCTTGATGGCGTTTCAAAAGATCGAGGCCGATATCACCGATGTCATTATCTCATCGACGGTGCCACGCGTGGTGTTCAATCTGAGGGTGTTGGCCGATCGGTATTTCAAAACCCGCCCGTGGGTGGTGGGCAAATCGGATTGCGCCTTGCCGGTCGAAGTGCGGGTTGATGCGGGCACGCAGGTTGGGCCCGACCGTTTGGTGAACACAGTCGCTGGCTATGATCTTTTTGGCGGCGATTTGATCCTCGTCGATTTTGGCACGGCAACGACCTTTGATGTTGTGGCCGCGGATGGCGCCTACATTGGCGGTGCGATCGCGCCCGGGGTCAACCTGAGCCTTGAGGCGCTGCATCAAGCTGCGGCGGCTTTGCCGCATGTGGATATTTCAAAGCCGCAGGCCGTTATCGGAACCAATACAGTAGCCTGCATGCAATCCGGCGTTTTCTGGGGCTATGTCGGCCTTGTGCGCGAGATTTGCGACAGGATTAAAGCCGAACGAAACCGACCGATGAAGATCATTTCAACCGGGGGCCTTGCGCCTCTCTTGCAGCAGTCGGCTCAGCTGTTTGACGCTTTCGAGGACGATCTGACAATGCATGGTCTGACGGTCATTCACAAATACAACAAGAACGGACATTCCACATGAGCAATGAGCGGTTGATCTATCTGCCTCTTGGGGGCGCGGGCGAGATTGGAATGAATGCCTACGTCTACGGCTATGGCGCTCCGGACAAGGAGCGGTTGATTTTGGTCGACATGGGCGTGACCTTTCCAGATATGGATGGTACGCCGGGGGTCGATTTGATCTTGCCGGATCTCAGCTGGTTGATAGAGCGCAGGGACCGTCTTGACGCGATCTTTATCACCCATGCGCACGAAGATCACGTTGGCGCGGTCGGTCATTTGTGGGAAAGTCTTGGCGCTCCGGTTTATGCGCGGGCTTTCACTGCCAATATTGCACGCCATAAGCTGGACGATCGGGGCCTGCCGGGAAGCGCTGTTCAAACCGTATCGCCCTGGCCCGAGGCGACAAAGGCTGGCCCCTTTACGGTTCATTTTTTGCCAGTGTCGCATTCAATTCCGGAAAGTTCTGGGTTGGTGATCGATACAGAAGCGGGACGGGTTGTGCACACCGGGGACTTCAAGTTGGATGAAACCCCCATGGTTGGCGAGCCGTTTGATCCGGCACTGTGGTCCGAGGTCGCCAAGCCTGGTGTTCGGGCTTTGGTGTGCGATTCGACGAATGTCTTTTCTCGTCATGTGGGCCGGTCAGAAGCCACAGTCGGTGCCGAGATCGAAACATTGGTGCGCGAAGCGGGTCAGATGGTGGTGGCAACCACTTTTGCCTCCAATGTGGCGCGGGTGAAGACCCTTGCCGAAGCTGGCGTCCGTGCGGGACGATCGGTGTGCCTGTTGGGCCGTGCCATGCGACGCATGATCGAGGCTGCGGTTGAAACAGGGGTGCTGACTGGCTTTCCATCGGTGGTAAGCGTCGAGGATGCCGCCTCTATTCCACGTGAAAACCTGATGTTGCTTGTCACCGGAAGCCAAGGGGAGCGGAGGGCGGCCTCGGCGCAATTGGCGCGAGGCAAGTACCGCGGACTAGAGATGAAGGCGGGCGATCTTTTTCTGTTTTCATCCAAGACCATCCCGGGAAATGAACGCGGCGTCATCCGGATCATCAACCAGTTTTCGGAAATGGGGGTGGATGTCGTTGATGACAGTTCGGGGCTGTACCATGTTTCCGGGCATGCGAACCGACCAGACCTTGAGCGTGTGCATGACTTGATCAATCCTCAGATTGTTGTGCCGATGCATGGGGAACACCGTCATCTGCGCGAGCATGTGAAGCTGGCAGAAACTTTGGGACGTACCTCGGTGCTGGCAGTGAACGGGACGATGATTGATCTGGCGGCGAACAGACCGCGTGTCGTTGATTACATTGAAACAGGTCGTGTGTATCTGGATGGAGCGGTCAAGGTAGGTGCGCTTGATGGCATCGTACGGGATCGGATCCGTATGGCGCTGAACGGTCATGTATTGGTCACGGTGATCCTTGACGAAGAGGACGAACCACTTGGTGATCCATGGTGCGAAACGATGGGCCTGGCTGAACTGGGGCAAAGTGCAGTGCCGCTGGTGGATGTGCTGGAACAAGATCTGAGCCAGTTTATCGGGCGCGCCTCTGAGAAGACATTGACCGATGATGACAAGCTTGAAGAAGGCATGCGCCGGATCGTCCGAAACACTGCACAGGCCGAAATCGGCAAAAAGCCTGAGGTCACAGTTGTGATCAGCCGGATGGCCTGAGGATAGACCAAGCCCTTACCGTGGCTTCCTGAACGCGGTCTGATGCGCCATCCGATGGAGGATACCAACGGCTTGGCGCAGCGGTCTGCATTAAAGCGCCCCGCCTTAAACTTGAGAGACGGATGCCCTGTCACGCCTTCGGCGCTCTGGGGACATCCGCCTCACAGAAGAAGCATTCAGATCAAAGGCGAGGCGCTGTAGCCGGCTCAAACCAAAGATGTCACGACAGGGACCAGCCCCACGCCCGCGCGTGGCGTCACGGTAGACATGCGCGGGGGGCTCGCCGGAGTTTCCAAACCGGTGCTGCACGACCTGACGTGGCGCGCCAATTGGTCATCTGCGCACATGCGGGTCTGGGCGGTCGGGTCTGGGCGGTCGGGTCTGGGCGGTCACGCCGCCGAAAATGCGCGCTTTCAGACGACCTGTGTGGCGGGGCCACGACGCGCTGCGCCGGTGTGAAACACGACACCACAGGGTGTTTTCCGGCGATCTGCTGCAAAGGCGCTGCGGATCAACTCGCGCGGCGCTCTTCGAAGCTGAGAGCGATAAACTGTGGCATGTGATCGCCCATGCCGACAACCCTTTGGTCATCACGTGATCCGCCGCGGCCTCGGGTGTTGCGCGGCTTGGATCTGCCCTTGTCGCCTCTATCCCCCTTGTCGGGGGATACCTTGGCCTTTGGCGCATCCTGCGTGTCTGGTTTGGCCGGCGCCTTGACCGGGTTTTCGATGCGGGGGATCTGTTTTTGTATCAGCGCCTCAATCGCATCCAGCGATTTGTCGTCGCGCGGAATGCATAGGGTCAGTGCCTTTCCTTCGCGTCCGGCCCGGCCTGTGCGGCCAATGCGGTGAACGTAATCCTCGGCGTGGCTTGGCACATCAAAATTGAACACATGGCTCACAGAGGGCACATCCAGTCCTCGGGCTGCCACGTCCGATGCCACGAGGATCCTCAATGTTCCATCCCGGAATGCATCAAGTGTCTTCATCCGCTGGGACTGATCCAAATCGCCATGAATGGGCGCGGCATTGTATCCATATTTTTTCAGCGATTTGGCGCAGATATCGACGTCTGTCTTGCGATTGCAAAAGATGATGGCGTTGGTGCATTTTTCACCCTCAGCATCGATCAATGCACGCAAAACCCGGCGCTTTTCGCTGCCCTCGCGGTCGCGACGTGACGCTTTGAATTGGACCACACCCTGTTCGATCGTTTCGGAGGCTGTCGCCTGCCGAGCCACTTCGATCCGTGCCGGAGCCGACAGGAAAGTATTGGTGATCCTTTCAATTTCGGGCGCCATTGTCGCCGAGAAAAACAGTGTCTGTCGTGTAAAGGGTGTCAGGCTGAAAATGCGCTCAATATCGGGAATAA
>JAKVCP010000053.1 GCA_022448925.1 Paracoccaceae bacterium | reverse complement strand
GCTGATGGAGCTGCGGTTCGTGAAGTCGGAAAGCACGTTCAGCTATTTCGAGGCGCTGGAAAGCTATTTGCGCAACTATGGTCGCCCTGTCGCGTTCTATTCTGACAAGCACACGGTGTTCCGCGTGGCTAAGGAAGACGCCAAAGGTGGCGCGCGGATCACCCAGTTTGGGCGGGCGCTGAGCGAGCTGAACATCGAGATTCTCTGCGCCAATTCGAGCCAGGCCAAAGGCCGTGTGGAACGTGCCAACCGCACGTTGCAGGACCGGCTGGTCAAGGAACTGCGCATCGCGGGCATTTCAGACATGGAGGCTGGAAACGCCTATCTGCAAGGGTTCAAGGAGCGCCACAACGCCAAGTTTGCAAAGGCTCCCGCCAAGCCAGACAACCTGCACCGTGCCTTGAACATCAAACCGGATCGCCTTGCTGAGGTCTTCTGTCTGCGCGACAAACGCTATGTCACAAAGGATTTGACGCTCAAGTATGACCGCAAGCGTATCCGCTAGGAGGTTAACTGTCCGACACGCGGATTGGTTGGCAAATACGTCGATGTGTACAAAATGCCGGACGGACGCATTCAGGTGCGCGCCAACGGCGTCGCCCTGCCCTGCAGCATTTTTGACCCACACCAACAGCGCGTCACACACGCCGCGATTACAAAGAACAAACACCTGAGCGCCGTCCTGACCCACATCAAGGAAGCACAGGAGAAGGCCGCGCCACCACCCAAGGTCAAACCCGTCAGCGCAAAAAATGGCTACAAGAAGACCGGATGTCGCCCACCGGGTCGGCCCTCAAAGATGGAAGCGTATTATGAACGCAGGCGCGCAGAACGGGCGGCTCAAGTCGGGCAGGATTGAATGATCCAAACAGCGAGACCAACCGGTAATGAGATCGTCAAAACATGTACGACATTGATCGCCATCGTTCGGTCAAACTTCTTCATACCCACTGCCGCAAACAGAGCATCCTTAGGGCCAAAACGATTGTGCCGGGCAATAATGACCGTAAGCAAAGCCGCCATTGGCCAAAAGACAAGATGAATCCAGACTAAATCTTCGCTACACGGCAAACCTGCCCTCCGGGCTTCAAATCACTTCCAAAGATAGGGGATAGAGATGATGCCCGCAAGGCTTTTCAGCCCTGCGATATTTGAGGTCTCCGGGCTCAAAAGCCTTGCTCCCGTCGCACTCAGGGTGACATTTCTGCTTGGTTGCAACATGTGCAGCCAGACTCTCCCTCAAAACTGGAATGCGAACTCGGGACCCATCAATCCAAAGAGTAGCCTGTCCCACGTACGGTCCGCATCGGGTCGCTGTCGCCATGCTGACACAGCGCTTTGCGCAGTCGGCCGATATGAACATCAACGGTACGTGTGTCGACGTAGATATCGCGCCCCCAAACCCGGTCAAGAAGTTGTTCGCGCGACCATACTCGGCCGGGCTTTTCCATGAACGTTGCGAGAAGACGAAATTCTGTTGGCCCCAGTTTCAACGGCTTTTCGCCGCGAAAGACCTTGTGGGTTTCGGCATCAAGAACGATGTTGTTGTGCGTCAGTTTCTGGCCGACAGATGCAGGCCGTGTGCGTCGAAGCTGCGCGCGGACACGGGCCATCATCTCTATCACCGAATACGGCTTAACCACATAGTCGTCGGCTCCGGTTTCCAAGCCTCGGACGCGGTCCACCTCTTCCGAGCGAGCCGAGAGCATGATCACCGGCACAGCGCGGGTTTTGGTTCGGGTCTTGAGTTGTCGACAGACCTCAATCCCCGAGAGGTTGGGCAGCATCCAGTCCAACACAATGATGTCAGGTGACTCTTCGTCCACCTTGATCAGAGCTTCTTCGCCATTTTCGGCGGTCACCACGCGAAAGCCCTCGGCCTCCAGATTGTAGCGCAGCACTTCTCGTTGGGCCTGTTCATCTTCAACGACAAGGACGGTGGGTTTGATAACCGACATGGCTTAGGCCTTATCGGCTTCTGGGCTGAGTTCTGGATCAGTCGAGGTCTTGTCGCCCTTGGGCCGCGGATCGCTTGGTTTTTCGCCGGTGACCAAAAACACGACCTGTTCCGCGATCGAGGTCACATGATCCCCCATGCGTTCTATGTTCTTGGCAATGAAATGCAGGTGCATACAGGCCGTGATGTTGCGTGGATCCTCCAGCATGAAGGTCAGGAATTCGCGAAACAACGTGTTGTACATTTGATCGATATCCTGGTCACGCTCGATCACATCACGGGCCAGTTCGACGTCTCGCTGAATGTAGCAATCCAGCGCATCCTTAAGCATCAGTTCCACATCGCGTGCCATGCGCCGCAGGGATGTTGAGGTTCCGCCGATCGACTGCATCTGAACCAGCACACTGGTTCGCTTGGCCATGTTTTTGGACAGGTCGCCAATTCGTTCAAGGTTCGACGTCATGCGCATGACGGACAAAATCACCCTAAGATCAATCGCCGTCGGCGCCCGGATCGCAATTACGCGTGCGGCTTCGTCATTGATCATTTCCTCAAGGTCATCGATCACGCGATCTCCAAGCCGCACCTCTTCGGCCAGCTCTTCGTCGCGGGTTTCAAGCGACTTTGCAGCCTTTATGATAGAGTCCTCGACCAGGCCACCCATTTTCATGATCTGCGCCTGAATGCTTTCCAAATCCCGATCATAGGCCGAGACGATGTGCTGATCTGAGTGAGGCAAGGTATTATCCAATTCGTCCGGTGATATAGCTTTCGGTGCGGCTGTCTTCGGGGTTGGTGAAGATCTTGCCGGTATCGCCAAATTCCACGAGATTACCAAGATGGAAAAAGGCTGTCTTTTGGCTGACACGTGCGGCCTGCTGCATCGAATGTGTGACGATCACGACAGAATAATTCTTGCGCAATTCATCGATCAGTTCTTCGACCTGCGCGGTTGCAATCGGGTCCAAGGCTGAACAGGGTTCATCCATCAACAACACTTCTGGTTCCGTGGCCACGGCACGGGCAATGCATAGACGTTGTTGTTGTCCACCCGAAAGCCCGGTTCCCGGCGCGTCCAGGCGGTCTTTGACTTCATCCCAGATGGCGCCCCGGCGCAAGGATGTCTCAACGATATGATCAAGCTCGGCCTTTGACGCGGCAAGGCCGTGTATCCGTGGGCCGTAGGCAACATTGTCATAGATCGACTTGGGAAAAGGGTTTGGCTTCTGGAAAACCATGCCAACCTTGGCGCGCAATTGAACTGGATCAACGCGTTTGTCATAGATGTCTTCGCCGTCGATCCGGATTTGCCCCTGCACGCGGCAGGTGTCGATTGTATCATTCATGCGGTTCAGACAGCGCAGGAAGGTGGATTTGCCACAGCCTGACGGGCCGATAAAGGCTGTGACTGTCTTGTCCTCGATCTGCACATCCACATCCTTGATGGCATGGGTGTCGCCGTAGTGGACTTGCACACCCTGTGCCGAGATTTTGGTCTGGCTCGCGGTCACGGCTCTCTCCATATTTGGTGCATCGTACATGAGTCTCGGCCTTTGTTTACCAGCGGCGTTCAAATCGACGGCGCAGGAGGATTGCGATGATATTCATTGCCAGAAGAAATACGAGCAGGATGATGATACCACCCCAGGCGCGTTCGTAATAGGCCGGGTCAGCCCGTTTGGCCCACTCATAGATTTGGGCCGGCATCGCTGAGTTTGGGTCAAGAAACCCGGCTGCAATGCCATCTGGAACATTGGTCGCGATATAGCCCACCATCCCGATCAGGAGCAGTGGCGCCGTTTCCCCCAAAGCCTGCGCCAGGCCGATTATCGTCCCGGTCAAGATCCCTGGCATCGCAAGTGGCAGCACATGGTGAAACACCGATTGCATTTTTGAGGCACCCACCCCAAGGGCAGCATCACGGATACTGGGCGGCACTGATTTCAAAGAGGCCCGAGTCGAGATGATGATCGTTGGCAAGGTCATCAGCGTCAGCACCAGTCCCCCCACCAAAGGTGCCGACTGGGGCAGGTGCATAACCTGGATAAACACGGCAAGCCCAAGAATACCAAAGACGATGGAGGGCACAGCAGCAAGGTTCGAGATATTGACCTCAATCAGATCGGTCCACCTGTTCTTTGGCGCAAACTCTTCAAGGTAGATCGACGCAGCAACGCCGATGGGCAAGGACAGGACAAGAACCACCAGCATCATGAAGAACGAGCCCAGCATGGCAACGCCTATACCAGCCTGTTCGGCGCGGCTTTCAGAGGCGTCCGCCCCTGTGATGAACGACAAGTTAAAGGTCTTTGCCACAACACCGGCGGCCACAAGGGAGTCGGTCAGGTCCAGGTGCTCGGCGTCGATGTTCTTGTCACGCGCCACATCCTTGCGCTGTACACGGCCTTTCAGATAGCCATCGACACGGCTGGCAGCCAGCAATTTGAATTCGACCGTCTGACCAAGTGTTTCTGGATTTGCGAGGACAAAGTCACGTACTTTGGCTGCCGCAGAGGCCGACAACATCGCCTTCATCTGCTTGCGCTTTTTCAGTGGTGTCTCGATACCGAGCTCAGCGGCCTTGTCAAGCAAACCCTGTTGAATCAATGGGTTGTAACCAAAGGTCGATACCTTTTTCATCTCTTCGATGTTTCGGTTGCCCCGCTTGTCAAGTTTCGCCGGGTCCAGATAGACCGGCACATTGACAAAGGTTTGCTGAAATGCGCCCAACCCGTTGACAGTGATAGAACCTAACAGGACCACAAGGAACAAAAGCCCGATGCCAATTGCTGTGATTCCATAGACCTTGAACCGGGCTTCGGCTCGGTTTCGGCGCTTGGTACGGGCGTCAGGGGTGATCAGAGACGTCGCAGAGCCGGGTCTGTTTGCACTGGTGTCCGTCATTCGTACTGCTCCCGATATTTCCGCACGATGTAGAGGGCAAAGACGTTCAGCCCCAGCGTCATGACGAAAAGCGTCATGCCAAGGGCAAAGGCCACAAGGGCTTCGGGCGAAGCGAAATCGCTATCACCTGTCAACTGGCTGACAATCTTTGCTGTGACAGTGGTCATCGCCTCAAACGGGTTCAGGCTTAGCCGGGCCGCCGCCCCTGCCCCAAGGACCACAATCATTGTTTCACCTATGGCACGTGACGTTGCCAGCAAGATTGCCCCCACGATCCCGGGCAGCGCAGCCGGCAGGACAACTTGCTTTATGGTTTCAGACTTTGTCGCGCCCAGGCCGTAGGACCCGTCGCGAAGCGCCTGGGGCACGGCGTTGATGATGTCATCAGACAGAGAGCTTACAAAGGGGATCAGCATGATCCCCATGGCAACCCCCGCGGTGAGTACTGCGCGCTGCCCCTGCATCCAGCCAAGAGTGTCATCACCAAAGACGCTCAACAGGATCGGTCCGATGGTCAGCAAGGCGAACAGACCATAAACGATTGTCGGAATGCCTGCCAGCACCTCAAGCATCGGCTTGGCGAAACTGCGCACTGTGGAGCTGGCATATTCCGACAAGTAGATCGCGGAAAACAGTCCGATTGGCACCGCAACCAAAAGCGCCACCATCGAGATATACAATGTGCCCCAAAGCAAAGGCAGCAAGCCCAGGCTGGATGCGCCACCCCGCCCCGAGAAACTGGGCGCCCACTCAAGCAGTGTAAAGAAGTCAAGCGCGGAATACAGCGTGAAGAACTCATAGGTTTGAAAGATCAGCGACAGGACAATCCCAAGCGTCGTCAAAACCGCGACTGAGGCTGCCGCGATCAACAGCACGAGTATGCCGCGCTCTACCACGTTGCGGGCCCGGAAATCCCGGTCCGTTTCACGCAGCGCCCAGCCACATCCAATAATGGCAGCGAAGAGGACGGCCACTACCATCATCAGTGTGCCGGTCGTGCTGTATGCCCGGTAATCCTGGGCGGCCCGCAGTGTATCGGCCGTTACCGTTGATCCAAGTGCCACGCCCAGCGACGCCAGCTCTTGGCGGACGTCTGCCGTTTCTGCGTCTAGTGACGCGGCCTGTGGTGCGGTCATCGCCCCTTCGACGACTGCAAGGTCCAGCCCTCGGGCGACGCGCCGCACGTCTGACATGACCAAACCAAGTGTGCTGCCCTCTGCGATCGCAGCGTCTGGGATGGTCGCAGCAACGCGGGAGTTGACATAGAGCGGCTGCGCCAGCAACCAGAGACATAAAAGCCCCAGGGCTGGAACCGCGACCTTCATGGCCGCATTGGTTCCATAGTAGATCGGCAAGGAATGCAGCCGTCGGCTTTCACCATCGGCACTTTTCAATGCACGCCGTCGCCCGAGCACAAAGCCCAAGGCAGCGATAGCAAGCACGATCAGGAATAGCCACAAAACAGGCATTTTTGCTCCGGGGTTTTTGAAAGGACCAAAAAGGAGGGGGAGCGGACATCCGGCCGCTCCCTTTGACAAGGTAAATAACCTTACATTGCGTCTTCGTTGTAAACCGCGTCCTGTGTGTCGGCCAGCGCGGGGTCTGAAACCAGGCCGTATTCAGCCAGAGGTCCGTCCGACCCTGCGATGTCGTCCGAAATAAAGAACTCTGCATATTCCTTCAGGCCTGGGATCACACCGATGTGTGCTTTCTTGACGTAAAAGAACAGCGGGCGGGACACGGGGTATTCGCCGGTCGAGATCGTTTCTGTCGACGGTGCAACGCCCGACATTGTTGCGACTTTCAACTTGTCAGTGTTGTTTTCATAGAAGGCCAGGCCGAAAACGCCGATGCCGTTTGCGTTGGCGTCGATCGATGCAAGCGTTTCGGTGTAGTCGCCATCGATATCGACGGCACGGCCGTCTGCCATCACCTCAAGGCAGGCGTCTTCGGCATCATCTTCTGACATGCCCGCGGCCATCATAGCTTCGAATGCACCGGTTGCTTCGCAGCCTGCGGCCACAACTTTTTCTTCAAAGACTTCACGTGTTCCGTGCTTTGTGCCGGGGATGAATGCCAGGATCTCTTCGGCGGGCAAATCGGCGTTGAAGTCAGACCACATCTTGTATGGGTTATCGACCAGCTTGCCGTCGACCATCACCTTTGGGGCCAGCGCATTGAAGATATCAGACTGCGTGAAGGCGCTGTAATCAGGTCCATCCAATTGCGACGCGAACACGATGCCGTCATAGCCGATGCGCACTTCGATGATTTCGGTCACACCGTTTTCGGCACAGGCTTTGATTTCCTTTTCGCGGATTTTGCGCGATGCATTGGCCACGTCGGTGTGCTCTTCGCCAACACCTTGGCAAAAGCGCTTGAGGCCAGCCGATGAACCGCCGGATTCAACAACAGGTGTTGGGAAGTCGAAATTTTCGCCAAACGCCTCTGCAACGATCGAGGCATAGGGCAAAACAGTCGAAGATCCGGCAACTTGTACATTGTCGCGCGCAGTCGCCGCCGTGGCGGACACGGCGGCGATTGCCAGTGCGGAAGCGGCCAGTTTCACGGATGTCATGGAAGAACTCCTGATTACACATGTTATGATCACAGCCATTGTGATCTTGGCCGCACCCCTAAGCGCCGCGCACTACGCTTTTGTGACAGATACGTAACAGTTTCATGACAGTGCGCGTGCGCTGAAAAAAAAATACCTTTGACACAGTCTGGCCGAAGTCTGCAGGCAATGAGCTTTCGCAATGGGCCAAGTAACTTTCAGAAAGAATGACACCTTGGCAGATTGCAGATGTGATACAGTGTGGAAGGGTGAACAGTTGGCGAAACACCGTTCATGAGGACAAATGCAAGTTCCAGCGCCCCATCACGTGCTCCACACTTGGGGCGCAACCCTCAGTTTTTGGCCGTCATATGGCAGACACGCCCAAACCGCACACGGATGACACAAACTTGAACCGGCGCAGCGGCGGTTCGGCATCAGCGCCTCTGGCGTCCGCAAACGGTTCACTGCCGGTCCCCCACTCAGATCCAGCGACCCCGCCCTCGCCTGCGGGCGGGTGGTCGGAAACCGTGGAAATCTGTTCCAAGGCGACCGTTGTTCCCCCGTTGGGTGGCGCGATGTTGCAGCCTACGGGGATTTTGCGGTCCGATGGCAGTTACGTGCATCGCGGGGCCTTGTGGCGGCGCCACCGACCGATTACCACCCAACCGGCCCCCCCGACATCGCCTGTGTCTAGGCTGTCTGGGCGCTGGCTATATGCCGGACCGCTGTGGGCGCATTTTGGACATTTCCTGACGGAAAGCGTGTCAAGGCTTTGGGCGGTCGAAACTGCAGGGCCAATTGATGGCGTGATCTTTACGCCCAAACGCGCCGCTACAGGCAGCGCCGTCGAGGCCTATCATCACGCCTTTTTTGAGTCCCTTGGCCTTGTTGATGTGCAAATCTGTGTTTTGACGGAGCCCACCCAGATCCAAGAGCTGGTGGTGCCGGGTCAGGGCTTTGGTCTGGGACCGATGTCCAGCGGCACGTCCATCTTTCGCAGATTTATTCGCAATCAATTTGCCAACGCAGTGCGCGCACGCGGCCCCGAAAAGCTCTATATCAGCCGCAGCCAGATCGGGCCGCGCCGTGGCGGTTTTTTGGACGAAGCCCGGCTGGAGGCCTATCTTTCGACCGCTGGATATGAGGTTTTTCATCCTCAGAAACATGACTTGCATAGCCAGATTGCACGATACAAGGCTGCAAAAAGCATTGTTGCCGCCGAAGGCTCTGCGTTGCACCTGGTCGCAATGCTGGCGCGGCCGACACAAAAGGTTGCCATCGTCATGCGGCGCGACGGCACGACGCATGATCCCATCTCTCGACATCTGTATGCGTTTTCCGGATCGATGCCGGTCAGGATCAATGCAATCCGTCGACGCTGGATGCCCGCCAAGGGCGGCCGCGCCCATCAAGGGGTGGCCGAACTTGATCTGGCGCTGGCCGAACGTCAGCTGGCGGCAGAGGGATTTGTTGAAGGCGGCGCAGGCTGGCAGTCGTTGTCACTGTCCGCAGCGCAGGACATTGTGCAGGCACAACGCTACTGGCGCATTCATGGGTATTGTCCAGAGGTGTGATTGCCCTGATCTTTACGTCCCGCAACGGTCACGACACCGGCAGCGTGATCACAAAGCTGCTGCCCTTTCCAAGGCCGCTTTCAACGCGCAATCGGCCCCGGTGCCGGTTCACGATATGCTTTACGATTGCCAGACCCAAACCGGTGCCGCCCGTTTCCCGCGAGCGGTGTGTGTCGATGCGGTAGAAGCGTTCGGTAATGCGGGGAATATGGATTGGATCAATTCCCGGCCCGGTGTCTGTAATGCGGATCGTGGTTGCCTCTGCCCGCACTCCCGGATCGTGTATGGGGCTGCTGACTGAGATGGTGATCAGGGTTCCAGCACCACCATATTTGATCGCGTTTTCGATCAGGTTGTTAAAGACCTGACGAAGTTGGTCACCATCCCCGAGAACGTCAAAGTCGGTTTCAGGCAGATCAAAGACAAATTCAACCTGTGCGCTCTCGGCAAGGATCTGCAACCCCGACGCCACCGAGCGGATCAGAGAGGGCACGGCAACACTTTGCGAGGGGCGAATGCGCTCATCCACTTCAACCCGGCTTAGCGACAGCAGGTCATCGACCAGACGCGTCATCCGACTGGTCTCGCTTTCCATAATCGACAAAAAGCGGGCTTGGGCCTCGGGGTCATTCCGGGCTGATCCCTTGAGGGTTTCGATGAAGGCGATGACCGACGTCAGAGGTGTGCGCAGTTCATGGCTGACGTTGGCCACGAAATCGCGGCGCATCTGGCCCACGTTCTCTTCCTGGCTGATATCCTGAAAACAGACCAAAAGTCCGACTTTTCCCTGCAAGTGCAAAGGACGGATTGTCACGTCATAGGTCAGCTCGTGCCCGCTGTCATTTGCAATGAAGCGGGTGTGCCTATGCTTCATGTCGCGCAGGCTGGCGTCGATGTTGTCCAACAGGTCTGGCTGGCGGAACACGGTAATGAAGTGGCGCTGTTCAATGGTTGTGCCAAAAATGCGCCGAGCGTCGGTATTGACCGCTCCGATCCTTTGGTCACTGCGGATCACGACCGCCGGCATCGGAATAGCCTCGACGATACTATCCAGTGCGGCTGCGTCCATCGCTCTACAAGGCCCGGACTGCGGCAAGCCCGGCGTCAAACGTGGCCATCAGCGCGTCGGGATCTTCCAGCCCGACCGAGACGCGGAAAAAGCCCTCGCTCATGCCGAGTGCGGCGCGGTCCTCGGGCGTCAGAGCCCGGTGCGAGCTTGAGGCGGGATGCGACAGGGTCGTGCCCACGTCGCCCAGTGTTGGCGCAAAGGCCACGCCCTGTGCCGCGCGGCTAAAGGCATTTGCGGCAGCGCGCCCCCCCTTGATTTCAAAGCTGACCATGTTGCCGGCCTGCCCGCCCAACACCGACTGAGTGCGCAGGTGGTCGGGATGATCCCCCCGCGACGGATAGATTGCACGCAGAACATCGGGCTGAGCCGCCAAATGCTCGGCCAGGATCTGGGCAGTGGCCTGCGCTTTGTCATAGCGCAGGTCGAACGTCATCAACCCGCGTTCCGCCAGCCAGCATTCAAACGGGCTTGGCGTCAGGCCTGTGGTCACGGCAAAGTCGTACATCGCCTTGCGCAGCTCGGGCGTCCTGGCCGCGACGTAGCCAAGCGTAACATCGGCGTGACCTGCCAACAGCTTGGTCACCGAGTGCAATACAATGTCGGCGCCGCTTTCAAACGGCTTGACGCTGCGCGGCGTGGTAAAGGTATTGTCCACAACAAGCAGGACATCGCGGTCCTTGCAAAGCTCGGCGATCCCGTGCAGGTCCGCGATGCGCAGGGTTGGGTTTGACACAACCTCGATCAGGATCATGCGTGTATTGGGTTTCAGGGCAGCCACGACGGCATCGACATCGGTTGTGTCCACCAAGGTGCACTCTAGCCCAAAGCGCGGCAGGTCCTGTGTCATCAGCCTGAGCGAACGTCCGTACAGCTGATCGCCACCAATGATGTGATCCCCTGCCCCGCAGACCCCCATCAGGGCTGCCATGACCGCCGCCATGCCCGATCCTGTGATCAATCCGCCTTCGGCGCCCTCCAGAGCGTCAATCCGCGCGGCGAGCGCCTCGGCGTTGGGGTGGCCCTCACGTGCATAGGTAAAGCCCGCTTCCTGCCCTGTATATTGGGCATCAAGCGTATCAGGAGCGTCTGTGGCATAGACCACCGACTGCTGGATCGGTGTGACAACCGGGGTGGAAACACCCGTGGAAACCGGGTTTGGACGCATCAGGGTTGGCTTCATCGTGGTCCTCCAAAGGCCTTTGGCGCGTGGGTGCCACAGCCTTTGGCAAGGCGCAATCCCCGATCAGCAGCTCAGAGCGCTGTCAGTTCTGCGCGAAAGCGACGCATGTTCGCCTGATAGCTTAGGGCACTTTTGCGAAGGCCTTCGATCTGCTCCTGTTCCAAGTCGCGTATCACTTTGCCCGGGGCCCCCATGACCAATGCGCCGTCTGGTATGGTCTTGCCCTCAGTGATAAGGGCGCCCGCGCCGATCAGACAATTGCGGCCGATTTTTGCGCCGTTCAGAACAGTGGCTCCCATGCCGATCAGGCTGTTGTCGCCAATGCTGCAACCATGCAAGATCGCCTTGTGCCCTATGGTGCAACCTGCCCCGATGGTCAGCGGATAGCCCATGTCGGTATGAAGCACGCAGTTCTCTTGTACGTTCGATCCTGCACCGACCACGATCGCTTCGTTGTCGCCGCGCAGCGTGCAGCCGAACCAGACAGAGGCCGCATCCTCGATCACAACCCGACCGATCACATGGGCAGTCGGGGCAATCCATGTGTCTTCCGCGACCTCAGGCGTTATGTCACCAAGTGCATACAGAGTCATTCCTGGCCCTCTTCGAATTCGGACTGAAGCGCGCGCACACGGTCCAAAAGCCCGGGTTGCTGGTTGCGACGCATGCGGGTGGCTTCCACAATGGTGATCAGGTTGCGTGCCGTTGTATCCAGGTCATCGTTCACAAGAACGTAATCATAGCTGCCCCAGTGGCTGATTTCATCCCAGCTTTTCAACATCCGCTTCGAAATCGTTTCGGCCTTGTCCTGTGCCCGTGTTTCAAGCCTGCGGCGCAGCTCTGTTATGGAAGGCGGAAGAATAAAGATCGACAACGTGTGCGACGCAAGCGCCGAATTTCGGATCTGCACTTCACCCTGCCAGTCGACGTCGAACAGGACATCGCAGCCGTTGCCGATTGTCTTTTCAACCGGTCCCTTGGGCGAGCCATAAAAGTTGCCGAACACATGCGCATGTTCCAGCATGTCGCCCGCGGCAACCTGGCGCTTGAATTCAGTGGGCGACATGAAGTGATAATCTTCTCCGTTCACCTCGCCCGGTCGTGGATCCCGGGTCGTCGCCGAGACCGAAAACTGGATAGAGTTGTCCCAGGCCCGCAGCCGCTTGGCCAGCGTCGATTTGCCGGCTCCGGAGGGTGAGCTGAGGATGATCAATAGGCCACGACGGTCTTGCATGGGTCACTCCAGGTTCTGAACTTGTTCACGCATCTGATCGATGACCGCCTTGAGATCCAGCCCAACACGCGTCAGATCAGTGAATTGTGCCTTAGAGCACAGCGTGTTTGCCTCGCGGTTGAATTCCTGCATGAGGAAATCAAGCTTGCGCCCGACCGGCCCCTGTATGTCCAACAAGTCGCGTGTTGCCGCAACATGGGCGCGCAGGCGGTCCAACTCTTCGGTGACGTCGGCCTTGACTGCAATCAGGGCCAGTTCCTGCAAAACGCGGTTTTCATCCAAACCATCAGCGCTGTCCAAGACCCGACCCAGCGCCGCCCGGGTGCGCCGCGCCATTTCGGGTTTGCGCATTTCAGCGATCTCTGCGGCGGTGGCTACAAGCGACTCGACCTGGCTTAGCTGCTCTGCAAGGATCGCCTCAAGGGCGGCGCCCTCAGAGGCACGCATCGCTTTGAAATCCGCCAGAACCGCGTCAAATTCCTGCATCAGTCGGGTGCGAATTTCGACTGGGTCGCTGCTGGCAGCAGCTGCTGTCATGACGCCGCGCAATCCGACAATATCCGCCGCTGTTGACGGGGCAAGCGACAAGCCTGCATCCATCGCACGCGTCTCGATCCGAGCCATGGCCGCCAGGACATTGGTGAGTTGTTCATCATCCAGCAGCAAAGGCTCCTCGGCGCCGTTGCCCTGAACGCGCAAGGACAGCTGCAGACTGCCGCGCGTCACCGCCTTTGACAGAACCGCGCGAAGGGCGCTTTCCAACCCGTCGATCCAGTCCGGCACGCGCAGTCGCAGATCAAGCCCCTTGGCGTTCACGCCACGTAACTCCCAAGACCATCGCAGGGTCTCGGTTTCACCTTGTCGGGTCGCATAGCCCGTCATGGACTGGCGCATGGTCCAGCACTCCGTTTCGATTATTCGCACTTCGACCTACGCAATGAACCACCGAAGGGCAAGCGCCGCCGAAATTAACCAAATGTTTAGAAACAGCGCAAAAATACTCTGAATTTGCGTTAAATGAACCTCGTTGTCCTAACCGTTGCGTTCGATGGTTGACGATTGCTGACACGCGTGGCCACTATGTGCGAGGTACCGATGTTTTTCGAAAAATCCAATCTAGTGTCCATGACTGACCGTAGCAAAGCCCGCCAAACTGCATCGTTGAAACGGATCGAAGCGTATTGGCACAGCTTGTCAGACGGCAAAATCCCTTTGCGCAGCAAGGTCGATCCAAAGTGTATCGAAGCCGATTTGGAATACGCCTTCATTGCAGAACAAATTGCACCTGGAATGGCAAAGCTGCGCGTGGCAGGTTCTCATCTGAATGATCTGATGGGCATTGAGACCAGTGGCATGCCACTGTCCGCCCTTTTGGCTCCTGCGGCTCGGCCCTTGTTGTCGGATGCGTTGATCCGTTTTTTTCGCGAGCCTGGGATCACGAGGATTCATTTCGATGGAGAACAGGGTATCGGCAAGCCCGCCCTGAGCGGCGAAGCCGTGCTGGCGCCGCTTTGTTCGGACACAGGGGATTTTGATCGCGCGCTCGGGGGCTTGGTGACCTATGGCAAGGTTGGACGAACGCCAAGACGCATGACGATCACCAGTCTGTCCCATGTTCCGCTGGATCGTTTAGACAAACACCAGACGCCACAGAAAACACAGATCTCGGGGTTTGCAGAACCAGTCAGCTCTTTTCAACCGGCACCAAAGACGGATGGTCCATCAAAACACCCATATTTGCGCCTGATTGTGTCAAACGACGACTGACAGACCATCTGAGCTTCCACCTGCTGAATTTGACCTTTGTAACAGCGGGCCTGGCAGTATGCGAAAACTGCCAGGCCCGGTGTTATACGGTCTTATCTTCAGGTCAAACTGCCTGGGCAGGCCGACCTTCGCGGCGCGCAGTCAGTTCCTCGGCAACCAGGAAAGCCAGTTCCAGTGACTGGCTGGCATTCAGACGCGGGTCACAGGCGGTGTGATACCGATCGCTCAGATCTTCTTCGCTGACAGCCCGAACTCCACCAGTGCACTCTGTCACATCCTGACCGGTCATCTCAAAATGCACGCCACCCGGGATTGTGCCCTCGGCGTTATGGATCGAGAAAAACTCACGCACTTCCTGCAACACCGACTCAAAGGGGCGGGTCTTGTATCCGGTTGCGGATTTGATGGTGTTGCCATGCATTGCATCGCACACCCAGGTGACATTGGCCCCCTGTTCCTTGACCGTTCGGATCAAACGCGGCAGATGCTCAGCCACCTTGCCGGCCCCAAACCGTGCGATCAACGTCAGTTTGCCTTCTTCGTTGGTCGGATTCAGGCGGTTCATCAACACCTTCAAATCCTCAGCCGTCGTCGTAGGTCCGCACTTCAGGCCGACCGGATTCAGCACGCCACTGGCAAATTCAACGTGCGCGCCATCAGGTTGGCGCGTGCGGTCGCCGATCCAGATCATGTGACCCGATCCCGCCAGCCAGTTGCCCGAGGTTGAATCGAGGCGGGTCAGCGCCTCTTCGTATTCCAACAAAAGCGACTCGTGGCTGGTGTAGAAATCCACAGACTGCAATTCGGGCGTGTTCGAGCTGTCGATGCCGGCTGCTGTCATGAAATCAAGCGTGTCGCTGATGCGATTGGCCATGGTGCGGTAGCGCGCTGCCTTTTCGCCTTCGGTAAAGCCCAGCGTCCAGGCGTGCACCTGATGCACGTCTGCGTAGCCTCCAGTCGAAAAGGCCCGCAACAAATTGAGTGTCGCAGCGGCCTGAGTGTAGGCCTGCAACATCTTGCGCGGATCTGGAATGCGCGCCTCTGGCGTGAAGTCCAGTTCGTTGATGATGTCGCCGCGGTAGCTTGGGAGTTCGACACCGTTTTTGACCTCGGTCGGAGCAGAACGAGGCTTGGCGAATTGGCCGGCCATCCGGCCCACTTTGACCACGGGAACCTTGGCGCCATAGGTCAGAACCATGGCCATCTGCAGCATCACCTTAAAGGTGTCGCGGATGCCGTCTGCGGTAAATTGTTCAAAACTTTCCGCGCAGTCCCCGCCTTGCAGCAAGAATGCCTCACCACGCGCCGCTGCTGCCAACCGATCTTTCAGCGTGCGTGCCTCACCTGCGAACACCAGCGGAGGATATTTGCCCAGTTGCGCCTCTACAGCGTTCAAGGCGGCCGGGTCGGTATACTCCGGCATCTGAATCCGTGGCTTGTTGCGCCAGTCAGATTTGTGCCACTCGGTCATTGGTCTGCTCCGGTAATAGAATGTTAGCGTTAGATGACCCTATACGCGGCGGACGGCAAACTGACCATAGTTGAAATCGTCATTGACCCGGACTGAAAGCCGTGGCCATTTGGCGATGAGGTTTTCACAGAACGGTTGAGTCTCTCACCCCCAAAGGCCGCTTCGAATGTCGTCCCAGTACTCGCAGGTAGATTTGCCCACGACCCCCACCAAACCAAGACGGTTTGTGTTTGCCCTGATTCCCCAGTTCACATTGTTGAGCTTTGCCTCAGCTGTTGAATGTTTGAGGATCGCCAACCGCATGTCAAAACGACCGTTGTATTCCTGGACGTTGATCGGTGAAGGGGGCGAAACGGTCAGCTGCTCGGCTGGCACAGAGTTCAAATTGGATGCCGATCTTGTCGAACTGCCCCGAGATGACACGATCATCGTCTGTGGCGGCCATGACATTCAGCAATTCACCAGCAAAAAAATCCTGTCGTGGTTGCGTCGAGAAGCACGCCGCGGTCTGCCCATCGGTGGTCTGTGCACAGGCGCGTACACGCTGGCCAAAGCTGGTTTGCTGGATGGGAAACGCGCAACCATTCACTGGGAAAACCAGGACAGCTTTGCCGAAGAATTCGAAGAGGTGGAACTTACGAAATCCGTTTTCACCATCGATGGAAACCGGATGACCACTGCAGGCGGCACCACATCTATCGATCTGATGTTGCAGATCATTGCATCGGACCACGGGGAAACGATGGCCAACTGGGTGGCGGATCAGCAAATTTACAGCTCTATCCGCACCGATCAGGATACGCAGCGCCTATCAGTGCCGACCCGAATCGGCGTCCGTCATCCTAAGCTAAGCCAGGTCATCCAGATGATGGAGGCCAATATCGAAGAGCCAATCAGCCCCTCGCTTCTGGCGTCCGAAGTCAGCATGTCGACGCGACAGCTTGAGCGTCTGTTTCGGCGCTATTTGAACCGGTCGCCCAAGCGATACTACATGGAGCTGCGCCTGCAAAAGGCCCGCAACTTGCTGATGCAAACAGACATGACAGTCATCAATGTCGCTTTGGCCTGTGGATTTGCATCGCCAAGTCATTTTTCAAAATGTTACCGCGCGCACTATGACACAACCCCCTATCGTGAGCGTGGCGCTCAGTCGGCGCGGTTGTCACTTTGATGCCTAGAAAAGCGCGTTCAAATCAGAGAACTGGCTGTTGAACTTGAATGTCACGGCGACGATGTCATCGTCGCGTTGATGCAAGAGCACGTAAGCATACAGGTAGAATAGCTGGTGGGAATAGACCAGCAACTCTTGTCGCCAACCGTTCTCAAGATCGTGCCTGCGCAACAGATCCACAGCGGCGAAATCCTGCGGATAAATCTGTTGAACCCGTGTCTGAAGATCGGACAGCTCTTCTTGTGTCATTTCATCACCAGCACCGAACTCGATCATCAGGTCACTGATCCGGCGAGACATGACAAGGCTGTCCAGTTCGACCCGCAGTTCCGCGTAAGTATCAAAGACGCCCTTTGGCCTGTCTGTTTGCGCGTGTTCTTCCGCGAATGCGGGTGTGGTGGTGAGCGCGAGTAGCACCAAAACGATAAATTTCATCATTAAACCATGATTTTCCAATCTCTCTGCAGAATGACACAAAAATCCGAAATCACCTAGTCTTTCAGCGACATGCGAAAAAGCGTTCCGTTTCCGATGCTTAGAAACCAAAGGCCGCCATCCGGCCCCTCACGTACGTCCCGTATCCGGGTTGTCGCATCGGCGTGTATCTGTTCCACTTCGCGCAGAGGCGATCCGGCAAGCCGGGAAATATAGTCAAACTTTAACGACCCCACGAAAGCGTGCCCGCGCCAGGCCGGGATCTTGCGACCACTGTGAAACACCATTCCCGACGGCGCAATCGAGGGATCCCAGTAATGCACTGGTTGTTCCATGCCCGGTTTTGACGTGCCTTCCCCGATCTTTTCTCCGGAATAGTGCCGCCCATAGGCAATCACGGGCCACCCATAATTGGCGCCTTTGCGTATCAGGTTGATCTCGTCCCCGCCGCGTGCCCCGTGTTCACTGACCCAGATCCGCCCAAGCGCATCGACGGCCGCGCCCTGCGGATTGCGGTGACCGTAAGACCATATTTCAGGCTGAATGCCGGATTGTCCAACAAAGGGATTGTCATCTGGAACAGAGCCGTCTCTGGCAATGCGAACCACGCTGCCGTTGTGGCGCGACAGATCCTGCGCAGAGGGTCTGTCGCCCCGGTCCCCAACCGTGATGTAAAAAAAGCCCTTGGGGCCCTCTACGATCCGTGATCCAAAATGGCGCCCGCCACGGGAGCCGGGCTCTATTTCAAAGATCACTGTGCCGTCTGTCAGACTTTTTCCATCCTCAGTCAAAACCGCACGGGCCACTGCTGTCCCCTCACCGGCACCCTGATCCGCCGAGTAGGTCAAAAAGATCTCTCGGGTTGCTGAAAAATCGCGAGGGACCAAGACATCAAGCAACCCGCCTTGGCCGTTTGCGGCAACCTTGGGTGTGCCCGATACGATGTGTCGACTGCCGGAGGCAGAGACATACAAAAGCGCGCCTTCGCGCTCGGTGATCAAAAGGTCGCCATTTGGAAGAAACCCGAAACTCCAAGGGGTTGTCAGATCTTGGACGATCGGCTCGATGGTCATCTTGCCAGCACCGGTCATGATATCCTCGGCCCGAAGGATCGTCGCAACCGCCCCGGCAAGGAAAATGGACAGAAAACGGAAAAACATCGTCAAAACCTCCTTTGTGTCACGCGTTGCGACCAGGCCTGTCCACAACCTAGGGAAATTTTCCGTTGCGGCGACCCTCTGCTTTGGTCTTTTCTTTTCAAAATCGCCCGCATACGCTGGCACAAGGACACTACGTTCCAACACGGGAGAACACACATGAAAAAACTGCTTCTTGCGAGCGCTGCATCGCTTGCGGCTGGATCGGCTTTTGCCGGTGGCCATGCCGAAGAAATCAAGCTGGGCGTTATCCTTGGCTTCACGGGGCCAATTGAATCGCTGACACCTTCGATGGCCGACGGTGCGGAACTGGCGATGAAGGAAGTCACTGACAGCGGCTTGCTGCTTGGTGGGGCCAAAGTGGTTCCGGTCCGCGGGGATTCAACATGTATTGATGCCGCAGCTGCAACGGCAGTGGCCGAGCGACAGATCACAAGTGACGGTGTCAAAGGCATCGTTGGCGCAGATTGTTCGGGTGTGACGGGGGCTATCCTGTCCAACGTTGCTGTGCCGAACGGAATGGTGATGATTTCACCCTCGGCGACCTCGCCTGCGCTGAGCTCTGATGCAGACGAAGGATTGTTCTTCCGCACTGCACCATCGGATGCTCGCCAGGGCGTTGTCATGGCCGAAGTGCTGCTGGAACAGGGAATCAGCTCTGTTGCTGTGACGTACACCAACAACGACTACGGCAAGGGACTCGCAGACAGCTTTGCCGCGGCCTATGAATCGATGGGTGGCACGATCACCATCAACACTGCCCACGAAGATGGCAAAGCCGATTACTCGGCAGAAGTCGGCGCGTTGGCCTCGGCTGGCGGCGATCGTCTTGTTGTTGCTGGTTACGTTGACCAAGGTGGTGCTGGCATCATCCGGGCGTCTCTGGATTCCGGGGCATTCGACACATTCCACTTCCCCGATGGCATGATCGGACAGGCGCTGCAGGACAACTTTGGCGACGAAATCGAAGGATCGTCAGGTCAGCATCCGGGCACAGACAGCGACGGCGCGGCGAAGTTCGTCGAAATGGTTGGCGGCGCGTTCGACGCCAGCTCTCCGTTCACGCCTGAAAGCTACGATGCCGCGGCGCTGATCCTGCTTGCCATGGCTGCGGCGGGATCCTCCGATCCGGCCGACTACAAGTCGAAGGTCGAAATGGTAGCGCACCGGGTGAGCCAATCCTTCCGGGTGAATTGGCCAAAGCCCTTCAAATCTTGGCGGATGGCGGCGACATCGATTACATCGGCGCAACAGCGGTCGAGTTGGTGAACGGCGGCGAAAGCGCAGGAAACTACCGGCAGATCGAGATCAAGGATGGTGCGATCTCGACCGTGAAGTATCGCTGATACAAGAGCGTTCACGAAAATATTGGAACGGTGCGGCCATGGCCGCACCGTTTCTCACAGATGGTCCTGCCAGACCAGACCAGGGGACAGAAGACAGGAATGATTAAGGTCACGGACCTGCACAAACACTTCGGCGGCTTTAGGGCTGTCGATGGTGCCTCGCTTGAAATTGCCACCGGCTCGATCACTGGATTGGTTGGACCCAATGGCGCTGGAAAAACAACTCTTTTCAACGTCATAGCAGGCGTTCTTGAACCCACTTCGGGTGTCGTCATGATGGATGGTGAGGACATAACGGGACTGCCGCCGCATGAGTTGTTCCACAAAGGGCTGCTGCGGACTTTTCAGATCGCCCATGAATTCAGTTCTATGAGTTGCCGTGAAAACCTGATGATGGTCCCGGGGAATCAAACCGGTGAGACGTTATGGAAAAGTTGGACCCAGCGTGGACGGATTGCCGAGGAAGAGGCGGCACTGCTGAAAAAGGCAGATGACGTGCTGGATTTCCTGACGATTTCACATTTGAAGGATGAAAAGGCGGGAAACCTGTCAGGCGGGCAGAAAAAACTGTTGGAACTGGGTCGCACCATGATGGTCGATGCGCGCGTCGTATTTTTGGATGAAGTGGGGGCTGGCGTGAACCGGACGCTGCTTAACACCATTGGGGATGCCATTCTGCGTTTGAATGAAGAGCGCGGCTATACGTTCTGCATGATCGAACATGACATGGATTTTATCGGTCGGCTTTGTGATCCGGTCATTGTGATGGCCGAAGGCAAGGTGCTGGCAGAGGGCACCATCGGCGAGATAAAGGCAAATGATCAGGTGATCGAGGCCTACCTTGGCACCGGATTGAAAAACAAGGAAACTGCGGTATGACTGCGCTGGTCGCGCAGGGGGCTGTCTGCCCCCTCTTGGCCTGTGGCCAATTCACCCCCCGAGAGTGCTTTAAGAAAGATGAAGGGAATAGGAATGCATGATCCCTTCCTGATCGGCGATGCGATGACTGGCGGATATGGGCGTGGTGCAGACATCTTGCATGGCTGTACGATTGCCGTGAACAAAGGCGAGATTGCTGTAATCGTCGGCCCCAATGGCGCCGGGAAATCTACCGCCATGAAGGCGGTGTTTGGCATGTTGAATCTGCGCGAAGGCTGTGTTCGGCTTGATGGTGAAGACATATCACACCTGAACCCACAGGACCGTGTGGCGCATGGGATGGGCTTTGTTCCGCAGACGCAAAATATATTCACCTCAATGACGGTTGAGGAGAATCTGGAAATGGGTGCCTTCATTCGGCGCGATGATTTTACCGACACGATGGCGCAGGTCTTTGATCTGTTTCCAATCCTGAAAGAAAAGCGCCGTCAACCTGCGGGTGAGTTGTCGGGGGGGCAACGTCAGCAGGTCGCGGTTGGTCGCGCATTGATGACGCAACCAAAAGTGCTGATGTTGGATGAGCCGACGGCTGGTGTTTCGCCGATCGTCATGGATGAACTTTTTGATCGGATTATCGAAGTCGCGCGAACCGGTATCTCTATCCTGATGGTCGAGCAAAATGCGCGGCAAGCGTTGGAAATCGCTGATAAGGGATACGTGCTGGTGCAGGGACGCAACGCATATACAGATACGGGCCAAGCTTTGCTGGCAGATCCGAATGTGCGCCGCAGTTTCCTTGGGGGATAAGTGTATGCTGACTCCTGAAGTGAGGTTCGTTCCTGCGGGGGTGACCTCTCGCTGGCAAGTGACACCCGTGTCTTTCGTAATGGAACATCCATTGAGTGTAAGGAATAGAGGCGGAATGGCTTGTGGAATTCCTACAGAAGTAGGCATTAAACCGTCGAGAATCGCGGGTGTAATTGACTTTTATCCACATTGTTCGCTGCACTCATCTATTTTGGAGGTTCGCTGATATGGACGTTTTGAACGGCCTTGTGGCGCTTGCAAATTTTGTTCTTGTTCCGGCGATCGCCTATGGCAGCCAGTTGGCTCTGGGGGCTCTTGGTGTGACGCTGGTTTACGGCATCTTGAGGTTCTCGAATTTTGCCCATGGTGACAGCATGGCTTTTGGAACTTTGGTGGCCATTCTGTTCACCTATTTGTTTCAGTCTATGGGCATTTCGCTTGGACCGCTTCCGACGGCCCTGCTTGCCATTCCATTTGGCATCGCCGGTGCCGCGATTTTGATCCTTGGAACTGACCGACTGGTGTACAGATTTTACAGGGCGCAACGGGTGAAACCGGTGATTCTCGTGATTGTGTCGATTGGGGTTATGTTTGTCTACGAAGGTTTGATCCGGTTCATCATTGGTACGGGCGAACAACGGTTTTCAGACGGTGAAAGGTTCATCATCAGTGCGCGTGAGTTCAAACAGATGACCGGATTGCGGGAAGGCCTTGCACTCAAGACCACGCAAGGGCTGACCGTTGTCACGGCGATTGTTGTGGTTGCTCTGCTTTTCTGGTTTCTCAATCGAACCCGGACGGGCAAAAGCATGCGCGCGTTTTCAGACAACGAGGATCTGGCCCTGTTATCGGGTATCAATCCGGAACGCGTTGTTACAGTGACTTGGTTGATCGTCGCCGCGCTGGCGACCGTTGCGGGAGTTTTATACGGTCTCGACAAAAGCTTTAAGCCGTTTGTCTATTTCCAACTGCTCTTGCCGATTTTTGCTGCGGCGATTGTGGGCGGACTTGGCAATCCGCTGGGTGCAATTGCGGGCGGATTTGTGGTCGCTTTTTCAGAAGTGGGTATCACCTACGCGTGGAAAAAAGTGGCCGTCTATCTGTTGCCAGAACCGCTGGAGCCAAGCGGGTTGGTTCAGTTGCTGTCGACTGATTACAAATTTGCAGTCAGCTTTGTCATCCTGCTGATTGTTTTGTTGTTCCGGCCCACCGGACTGTTCAAGGGAAAAGCCGTATGACACAGCATGCGCGTACCATATCCTTCTTTATTCTGGTTGTTGGACTTATTGTTCTGACCGGGGTGATCCAAAGTTGGAACACGGCACTTTTGATCCTGAATATGGGATTGGTGTCAGCCGTGATGGCACTGGGGGTAAACCTGCAGTGGGGGTTTGCGGGGCTGTTCAACGTCGGTGTCATGGGCTTTGTCGCGCTTGGAGGCCTTGCAACAGTTTTGGTTGCAATGCCGCCTGTGGGCGACGCGTGGGCTGCCGGTGGACTGCGTATCATTTTGGCACTGGTGTTGGGGGCTGCGACGATTACAGCAGCTATTCTTGCCTATGCGCGTGTCACGCCGGCATGGCGCGGATGGGCTGTTGCAGCCATATTGGTCGGTGGGTTTTTCCTGTACCGTGCCGTCTTTGATCCCGGCGTTGCCGCAGTCGAAAAGATCAATCCTGCCGCGACAGGATATCTTGGCGGTTTGGGATTGCCTGTGCTTCTGGCCTGGCCGTTAGGCGGCGTGCTGGCAGCTGGTGCGGCTTGGGTTATTGGCAAGACCGCATTGGGATTGCGATCGGACTATTTGGCAATCGCCACCCTTGGAATTGCTGAAATCATCATCGCAATAATGAAGAATGAGGACTGGTTGGCGCGGGGTGTCAAAAACGTTATCGGCCTGCCGCGCCCCCTGCCCTACGAAATCGACCTGCAGAACGACCCCGGTTTTGTGGAATCGGCGTCAGGATTGGGGCTGGATCCAACAACGGCATCAACGCTTTTTGTCAAGTTGGGATACGGAGTGTATTTTGCAATCGTGCTGGTGATCTTGCTGTTGCTTGCGCAACTGGCATTGAACTCTCCGTGGGGGCGTATGATGCGGGCGATCCGCGACAACGAGACGGCAGCCCGGGCAATGGGCAAGAACGTCACGCGCCGCCATCTTGAAATTTTTGTGCTGGGCTCTGCTGTCTGCGGGATGGCTGGAGCCATGATGACAACGCTTGATAGTCAGTTGACGCCCGGGTCCTATCAGCCCCTGCGGTATACCTTCCTGATTTGGGTCATGGTGATCGTCGGTGGATCCGGCAACAACTTTGGCGCTGTGCTGGGCGGGTTCCTGATCTGGTTTCTTTGGGTGCAGGTAGAACCCCTGGGCGTGGCGCTGATGTCGGTGATCACAATGGGCATGGCCGAGGACTCGGGCCTGCGCGCGCATCTGCTCGACTCCGTCC
>JAKVCP010000052.1 GCA_022448925.1 Paracoccaceae bacterium | reverse complement strand
TTTGCACTGACTGTGATGTGCCGGGCGTCAGATTTTCAATGTCAGAGCATCAGGTCCAGAGTTGCATGTTCAGCTTTTCAACGGGATCAGCCAGCAAGGGATGCGGCCTCGCGGGCCAGGTCTTCGATGGCTTTCCAGTCGCCAGCGTCGATCAGGTCCTTGGGTGCAACCCAACTGCCACCTGCACACAGGACATTTGACAGGCTCAGATAATCTTTTGCGTTCTTGATCGACACACCGCCGGTCGGACAGAACTGGACCTGCGGGATTGGCGCGCCGATGGCCTTGAGTGCCGACGCCCCGCCCGAGGCTTCGGCTGGAAAGAATTTTTGCACACGGTAGCCACGCTCAAGCAGGGCCATCGCTTCGGTGGCGGTGGCGGCACCTGGCAGGGTGGGCAGGTCATGCGCTTCGCAGGCCTCCAGCAGAGCCGCTGTCGACCCGGGAGAGACGCCAAAGGTTGCTCCGGCGGCCTTGGCATTTGCAACGTCGGCTGGCGTCAGCAACGTGCCTGCTCCGACTTGGCCACCCTCAACCCGGGCCATTTCGGAAATGGCTTGCAGGGCAACCGGAGTGCGCAGCGTGACCTCAAGCGCGGGCAGGCCACCGGCCACCAGAGCCTCGGCGAGGGGGCGGGCCTTGGTCACGTCATCGATCACCAGAACTGGCAGGATGGGGGCAAGCTTGCAGACCGCCTCTGTCTGGACACAGGCTTCCAAGGGGGTGATCATGTTGGTGTCTCTCTTTGCTGTTTCTCAAAGTGAAAAAATTGGCCTAGACGACCACGCCTGCGCCCTCAGAGGCAAGACCTACGGCGTTGCGAAAAACGCTGAACAATTCGCGGCCAACGCCGTGTCCATTGCCCGACAGATCCGCCGTGACCGGTGTGCGGTCTTCAAAGCCCTTGGTCAGGCAGGTGATCTTGCCGTTGACGGCATCAACCCGCACCATGTCGCCGTCCTGCAGTTTGGCAAGCGGCCCGCCATCGGCCGCTTCTGGGCAGACGTGAATGGCGGCCGGCACTTTGCCGCTGGCGCCTGACATGCGTCCATCCGTGACCAGAGCCACCTTCAGCCCCCGGTCCTGCAAGACCGCAAGGGTCGGGGTCAGGCTATGCAATTCTGGCATCCCGTTCGAGCGGGGCCCCTGAAAGCGCACAACGATCACTGTGTCGCTTTCGAACGCACCTGCCTTGAACGCGTCCTTGACCGCCTCTTGGGTATGAAACACGCGTGCCGGGGCCTCAACAATGTGCCGTTCGGGTGCCACGGCCGAGACTTTCATCATGCCGTGGCCAAGATTGCCACGAAGTTGTTTCAATCCGCCGGTCGACTGAAAGGCATCACCGCTTGGGCGCAGGATCTTGTCATTCTGCGTCTGCGTGGCGCCGGGCCCATAGACAAGTTCGCCGTTTCTCAACACCGGCTCTTGCGTGTAAAGCGCCAGCCCGTCGCCTGCCACAGTTTTGACGTCGGCATGCAAAAGACCCTCGTCCAGCAAGTCACCGATCATGAATCCCAGACCTCCAGCGGCATGGAAATGGTTCACATCTGCCAGACCATTTGGATACACTTTGGCCATCAATGGCGTGACAGAAGAGATGTCGTCAAAGTCTTCGAGCTCGAGCAACACGCCGGCGGCCCGGGCCATCGCTGGCAGGTGCAGCACCAGGTTGGTCGAGCCACCCGTCGCCATCAGTCCCACGATGCCGTTCACGAAAGCGCGGGCATCCAGAACGTCACAGACGGGGCGATAGTCATTGCCCAGTTGCGTGATTTCCAAGGCGCGTTTGGTGGCCGCAATCGTCAGTGCTTTGCGCAATGGGGTGCCGGGATTCACGAACGATGTCCCTGGCATATGCAGCCCCATGAACTCCATCAACATCTGGTTCGAGTTTGCAGTGCCATAAAATGTACAGGTGCCCGGGCCATGATAGCTGGCCATTTCCGCCTGCATAAGGGCATCGCGGCCGACCTCGCCGGTGGCGAACTTCTGCCGAACCTTTGCCTTTTCATCGTTGGGCAACCCCGAGACCATGGGACCTGCAGGAATGAAGAGCCCTGGAATGTACCCAAATGTCGCAGCCGCCATGACAAGTCCGGGCACGATCTTGTCGCAGACGCCCAGATAGACAGCGCTGTCATAGGTGTTGTGGCTTAGGGATACGCCAGTGGCCAGGGCTATGACGTCTCGCGAAAACAGCGAAAGCTCCATGCCGACCTGACCTTGTGTGACGCCGTCACACATCGCGGGAACACCTCCGGCCACCTGAGCGGTGCCGCCATTGTCGCGGGCTGTGGCGCGAATGATGTCGGGATAGTGTTCGAACGGCTGGTGGGCGGACAGCATGTCGTTATAGGCCGTCACGATCCCGATGTTGCCTGCACGTTGTGCAACGAGAGCGTCCTTGTCCTGCCCCATTGCCGCATAGGCATGCGCCTGGTTTCCACAGGTCAAATGCGCACGGCGGGGGCCCTCTGACGCTGCGGCGCGCATCCGATCCAGATAGCGCGTTCGTATGTCTTCAGAGCGCTTCTCGATACGATCGGTGACGCGGGCGATGGTGGCATGCAATGACATGATGCTTCCTTGACCAGTGTGTGCGCCTGCCTCTTAGCAAAGTTAGCGCTAACAGTAAACCAGCTGCATTGCGACGTTTTGATCGTTCATGTGGGTTTTCATCGTCGGTTGGCGGGGATAAGCAGGGGCATGACTGACACCAAACTTCCCGTTGTTCGCCTGCGTCCCAAAGCCAATGCCCGTGCCATTCGACGCGGGTTTCCCTGGGTTTATGCCAATGAGCTGGTGGTTGACCGCCGCACCAAGGGCCTTGAACCCGGCACTGTCGCGCGCCTTGAGGACGCAGATCGCGCGCCATTGGCGTTGGTGGCCGTGAACCCCAACAGTCGAATCATCGGACGTGTGCTGGGTGGCGCTGATGATGCCGCACCCGACCATGGCTGGTTTGTCGATCGTCTGGCGCGGGCTTTGCACTTGCGTCGGCGCCTGTTTGACCAGCCCTATTATCGCCTGATCCATGCCGAGGCCGATGGGTTGCCGGGCGTGGTCATCGATCGTTTTGGTGATACCTGCGTGGTTCAGCCGAATGCAGCATGGGCAGAGGCACGGATCGCGGCGCTTGTGGATGCCTTGGTTGAGGTGACGGGGGTCACAAATGTATTGAAAAATGCAGCGGGGCGTGGACGCGCCCTTGAGGGGCTTGACGACAGTGATGTTGTTTTGCGCGGAAACGCTCCGTCAGCGCCTTTGCAGGTTCAGATGAACGGTGCAACCTATCTTGCGGATGTGACGGGCGGGCAGAAGACCGGATTGTTTTATGACCAGCGCCCGAACCATGCCTTTGCGGCGGACCTGGCAAAGGGTGCGCGTGTTCTGGATGTATTTTCACACGTCGGTGGTTTTGGACTTGCGGCTTTGGCGGCCGGCGCCGAACAGGTCACCTGCGTTGACGGCTCTGCCGCAGCACTGCAGCTGGCAGCGGCTGGCGCCGACCTGACGGGTGGGGCGCAAAAGTTTGCAACGCGTAAAGGGGACGCCTTTGACGTTCTTGCCGCGCTTCACGATGAGAGCCCGCGCTTTGACCTTGTGGTGTGCGATCCGCCGGCCTTTGCGCCATCACGATCAGCACTTGAGTCCGGCCTGCGGGCTTACGAACGGGTTGCTCGACTGGCTGCGCCGTTGGTCGAACCGGGAGGCTATCTGGTGTTGTGTTCGTGCTCGCATGCGGCGGACCTGAGCAGCTTCACCGGCGCCTGTCTGCGCGGCATCGGTCGGGCGGGGCGTCGCGCACAGCTGATCCACACCGGCTTTGCCGGGGCCGATCACCCACTGCTGCCACAACTTGCGGAGTCGGGCTACCTCAAGGCCTTGTTCTTTCGGCTGTGAAGGCGCTGCTGGACACCTGCGTGATCTATCCCACCGTCATGCGTGAGGTCTTGCTGGGTGTGGCGGCACAGGGCGCCTACACACCGCTTTGGTCTGACCGCATCCTCGAAGAGTGGGCCCGGGCTGCCCGTAAGCTGGGCCCCGATGGCGAGGCGCAGGCCAGAGCCGAGATCGCGCAGGTGTCTGCTGCATTTCCCAGTGCTGCTGTCACTTGGCGCCCCTCACTTGAGGCCCGACTGTGGCTGCCGGATGCCAACGACATTCATGTGCTTGCAGCAGCTGTGGCGGGGTCGGCGGATATTATCGTGACGCTCAATGCCAAGGACTTTCCACGCCAGGTCCTGGCTGAAGACGGCCTGAGCCGGGTTGACCCGGATGGGTTTCTTCTTGAGGCCTGGCACGCCGACGCCGTGATGGTTGGTTCGGTCTGCCAAAGGGTTCTGGACACAGCCCGCAGAGTGTCAGGTGATGACTGGCAGATGCGGGCGCTTTTGAAGAAAGCGCGCCTGCCAAGGTTGGCCAAGGCCGTTTCGGTTTAAACGCCCGGCGCTTTCCAACGTGTTTCAAGCTTTTCCAATGCGGCAATACGCTCGTGGGTTTTGGGGTGGCTCATGAGCCAGGCCGGCACGGCGCCCCCGCGGGACTGCGTCAAGGCCTCAAGTTTCGTGAACAGCGATTTTTGGGGTCCGACGCCGATGCCAGCCTTGTGCAGCAAGGCCGCCGCATAGGCATCTGCTTCATATTCGTCACTGCGCGACAGCCGCGCTGCCAGCAGGGTGGTCAGCGCATTTGCAACATAGATGCCGACGCCGGGCAGAAAGCGGCTGAGCACCATGGCCATGGCCGTGCGCAGGGCATTTTGTCCTGAAAAGTCGATCATCCGTCTGCGACTGTGGCCCAGTGCGACATGGCCCAATTCATGTGCGATGACGGATGCCATCTCTTCTGCCGAAACCTCGCCTGCTCTGTACTTGTTGTAAAACCCTCGGGTGATAAAGATCCGACCATCGGGGGCGGCCAGTCCATTGACCGGCTCAACTTCGTAGACATGCACGCGGATACGCGGCAGATCCAGTGCTGCAGCCATTCGGTCCGTCAGCCTTTTCAGCGTTGGGTCGGCCAGCTCGGTCGACTTTTGATCCAACTCTCTCGCGGTGTTCCAAGCCGAGAAACGGTAGGTCACGAGCCCGTAGATCACGGCCAGCAGGATGGGCAGCACTTTCAACATTTTTCTAATATGGGGTTTTTTCGCAGCGCGCCAAGGGGTCTATCGGCTTGCCCAGCGTCGCATCGAAGTTTCAAGGTCGCCATATCCCGTGAAGCGATATTCATAGGCCAGTCCCAGCCGTTCGGCGCAGGCCTGTGCCTTTGCTTCTAGCGCTGGATCGCGCGTCTGGGCCTGATAGACAAGCTTGGTGTAGTTTCCAAACAGCATGTCGCGCAGCTGTGGATGCCTGTCCAGTCCCATCGGTTTCCAGACAAAAGCATCGAATTGCTTGACCAGGAAATCCGTCAGGAAAAACGCCGTCAGGTCGTCGTCTTCGCGCGCGGCGAACTGCGCATTGCCTTCAAAAAATGAGTAGCAATGCGGCCCGGGGATAAGCTCTAT
Source organism: Paracoccaceae bacterium (assembly GCA_022448925.1). Classification (GTDB taxonomy): domain Bacteria; phylum Pseudomonadota; class Alphaproteobacteria; order Rhodobacterales; family Rhodobacteraceae; genus JAKVCP01. The sequence continues at coordinate 18,736 of JAKVCP010000052.1, read as the reverse complement.
CCCAAGTTTTTCGCAACTGGCCTGCAAAAGACCACCTGTCCCGCAATCTGCATAGACCACATAGATCCGTTGATACTCGGCCCGGTGCCGGGCCACAGTTTCTTCGACGGCCAGAATGATCTTGTCAGGATAAAGGTGATACTTGGCGGGCAGGCAAGTCAGATCCATGTGATCCCAGCCATTGATGTCCCGCACGGCGAGGATCTCGCGCGCCAGTGCGCCGCAGGCAATCAAAAGAGTGCGCCCTGCGCCCAGGTCGCTCAAACCGTCTTCGGTCAATTGGGTATCTGACACATGCGTCACTTGTTGCGATCCCGGCGCAGTGCCCGCCACGCGATAGAGCCGAGCATCGCCAGAGGTGCGAGAATGAATAGAACCTGCTGGTCAAGTCGCCCAGACGCCACTGCAAGCGACAAGATCCAGATCGTCAGGCCGGCACAGATGATGACCAAACCGATGAGAAATGCAAAACGCAGATGTACCATACCTCTCACTTGGGGGTGCTGGGCGAAAAAGAAAAGCCCCACACGCAGGTGCGGGGCGTTTCGTCCGTTTCCATTGTCGGTTCAGCCTGCCAACTGGTTGTGCTTGCGCGACACGAACTCTTTTGCGGTCTCAACGGCCACTGCAGCGTCCCGGCAGTATGCATCCGCACCAATGGCCTTGCCAAATTCTTCATTTAGTGGAGCCCCGCCAACCAGCACGATATAGTCGTCCCGCACGCCGTTCTCGACCATCGTGTCGATGACAACCTTCATGTAGGGCATTGTCGTCGTCAAAAGAGCTGACATGCCCAGGATGTCAGGCTGCTCTGTTTCCAGCGCCTCCAGGTAGTTTTCAACGGGATTGTTGATCCCAAGGTCCACGACTTCGAACCCCGCGCCTTCCATCATCATCGACACAAGGTTCTTGCCAATGTCATGGATATCCCCTTTCACCGTGCCAATCACCATCTTGCCGACGCGCGGTGCGCCGGTTTCGGCAAGCAGGGGCTTGAGGATCGCCATGCCGCCCTTCATCGCGTTGGCCGCCAGCAGCACCTCAGGCACAAATAGAATACCATCACGGAAGTCCTTGCCGACGATCGTCATGCCGCCGACCAGGGCCTCTGTCAGAACCTTGTAGGGTGCCCAATCCCGCTCCAGCAGGATATTCACGCCTTCCTCGATCTCTTCTTTGAGACCGTCGTACAGGTCGTCGAACATCTGTTGGACGAGTTCTTCATCGTCGAGTTCCGACAGGATGATATCGTCTTCTTCTTCCGACATGGGAGTTCCTTTGAAACGGGGTGTTACCGGTTTGCTAACATCAGTCTTCGAATTTTTTGCGGGCCTGCGAATGCTGGTTTCCGACACACACCTGCCTGCAACCGACGCCGTTGAAATTTCTTTGGCATAAAATGGTCTCTTTGGCCACGCGTTCTTGCGTGTGTTCCTGTTTCGTTCTATTCATCAACATTATGAAAAACGCGATGGGATATGTTCCAGCAGAGCAACGACGGGGGCGCGGGGCAACCCGGGCGGATGCAGGGCGATTTGAACAGTTTCAACGCCAGTCAGAGCCCGATGGCTGGGAGTTGCATGATGATCAACCGATGCTTCGGACCCAGGTACGTGATGAAGTTCCGCGGACAGTCGTGAACTATGTGCGATCGCCTGATTTGCCCTTCGATCGGACGATAAATCCCTACCGGGGATGTGAACATGGCTGCATCTACTGCTTTGCACGACCATCGCATGCCTATCTTGGACTCTCGCCCGGCCTCGATTTTGAGACGCAGTTGATCGCCCGGCCCGGTGCCGCAGCCGTGCTGGAGCGCGAGTTGCGTGCGCCCGGGTACAAAGTCGCTCCGATCTCGATTGGCAGCAACACTGATGCCTATCAACCGATAGAACGGGACCGCAGGGTCATGCGCGACATCCTAGAGGTCCTTCAGGCCTTCAAACATCCCGTTGCGATTGTGACAAAGGGCACATTGATTGAACGCGATATTGATATCCTTGCTCCGATGGCGGCCAGCGGGTTGGCGCGCGTCGGGATTTCAATCACCACACTCGACGCCGAGCTGTCGCGCAGAATGGAGCCTCGGGCTCCGCATCCCAAAAGGCGGCTTCAGATGATCAAGCGTCTGACGGACAATGGCATTCCGGTGCGCTTGATGGTTTCGCCTGTGGTCCCCGGCCTGACCGACCCCGAAATCGAGTCCATTCTAGAGGCCGGGGCCGAGGTCGGCGCCGAGACCGCCAGCTGGATCATGCTGCGCCTCCCGCGTGAGGTCTCTGATTTGTGGAAGGCCTGGCTGACAGAGCACTATCCAGACCGATACGAACGCATCATGTCCAAGCTGCGCGACATGCATGGCGGCCGCGAGTATGATGCCCGATGGGGGCACAGGATGCGGGGTGAAGGTGTTTATGCTGAGTTGACAGCGCAGCGTTTTCGCACCGCCATGTCGCGGCTGGGCCTGAAACGAAAAACGCATGCCCTGCGATGTGACCTCTTTGAGCCCCCGTTTGAAAAGGGGGCTCAGCTTGGCCTTTTCTAGGCGCGGCGACGGCTGCCGCGACGTGTTCGTTTTTGGGGCGCCGCCTGATCGCCGGTCCCGTCACTGTCGGAAGAAAATGCGCCGATCGTGGTCGATATCTGGTCAAGCGTAGGTCGATCGCCGCGGGGGCGCGTCTCGAGCGCTTGGCGCATGGCTCTCAGATGTTCGGGCATCGTTCCGCAGCACCCGCCGATGATCCGTGCGCCGGCGTCCCTGACCATGACGGCATAGTCCCCCATCAGCTCTGGCGTGCCGTCGTAGATGATCTTTCCGTCATCATACCGTGGAATCCCGGCGTTGGCCTTGGCGACGATTGGCACTTCGGGTGCGGTGGCTGAAAACCCAAGCACGGTACGCAACAAATCCGGCGCGCCGGTGCCACAGTTCGCACCGAAAGCCACAGGTGTGTTTTCGATGGTCTGCACCAGTTCTGCCATCCCTGATGAGGTTACGCCCATCATCGTTCGCCCTGCGGTGTCAAAACTCATGGTGCCGCACCAAGGCATCTCGGCCCGGGCGAAAGCTTCGGCTGCGGCGCGAAACTCTTCCGGGGCGGAAATCGTTTCCACCCAAAGCACATCGGCCCCGCCCGCCTTTAGGCCCTCGGCGGTTTCATGGAAGATCTCGACCGCATCTGTATGCGACAGGCTGCCGATGGGTTCCATGATCTCTCCGGTCGGCCCAACCGAGCCAGCAACAACAATTGGCCGGGTTTCGGCGTCGGCCACGTCGCGGGCCAATTCGGCTGCAACCCTGGAAAGTTCGTGGGCCCTGTGTCCTGCATCGTGCAGTTTCAGTCGTGCAGCATTGGCCCCGAAAGAGTTCGTCAGGAAAATATCGGATCCCGCATCGACCGGCCCCTTGTACAGCGCGCGAATATTTTCTGGTTTGTCCACATTCCACAGTTCAGGAGCATCGCCCGAGGTCAGACCCATATTGAACAGTGCAGTGCCGGTGGCGCCGTCAGCCAAGAGCCAATCCCGCTCGGATAACAGTTTGGAAAGAAGATCAGGCATGGGCCCCTCTAACAAAGTGATAGGACGTCCCGGTGCCACACTGCGCGGGGCGTCGCAAATTCATAATTTTCAACAAAATGATGAGCCGCACGCCGATTCAGCGGATCGTACGGGTTTGACCGGGGCTGGCACAGGCGATGATATCGTGTCCCGCGACCGCAGCCGCACCCAACAGTCAGGTCAGGGGCGGTCTGATCGGGGTCGGGCCAATCGGGATCTGGCTGGGGGCGCAAATCCCCTGAGGGTCAGGTTTCGTCCATAAGCTGTTGCTTGGCGACGCGCAAAAGCGATTCCATCTGGGCGCGAATTTCAGTCTCGGTGGCCCTGTCTCCCAGATCACCGGCAACCTTGCGAAGAACGTCTTCGTGACCTGCTTCTTCGAAGTCCGCAACGATCACTTCCTTTGCATATGCCTCGCTGGCATCCCCTGTTTTGCCAAGTAACCCTGCCGCCCACAGGCCCAGAAGCTTGTTGCGGCGGGCCTCTGCCTTGAACTTCATTTCTTCATCATGGGCGAACTTGTTTTCGAATGCGTTTTCGCGATCTTCAAAGGTGGTCATTGGGATGGCTCCGTTTTTGCAGCAAGGTGGAGTAAAGATATGCAAACGCTGCCCAGAGTGTTCAAGGTCTGGCCCATCGCTTGCGAGAAAGCCCGCCATGGCGTAAGAGGCCCGCACGGGCGAGTCATCCGCGCTTGGCCCTGGCAGGAAAGTGATCCCATGGCACGTCGCAAGAAAATTTACGAAGGCAAGGCAAAGATTCTGTACGAAGGCCCAGAGCCGGGCACCATCGTGCAATATTTCAAGGACGACGCCACGGCTTTCAACGCTGAAAAGAAGGATGTGATCGACGGCAAGGGCGTGTTGAACAATCGCCTGAGCGAGTTTTTCATGACAGGCCTGAACAACGTGGGCGTGCCGACCCATTTTCTGAAGCGTTTGAATATGCGCGAACAGCTGGTGCGCAGCTGTGAAATCGTCCCGCTAGAGGTGATCGTTCGCAATTTCGCGGCTGGCTCTTTGTCAAAACGGCTTGGCATCGATGAGGGCACGCCGATGCCGCGTCCGATTGTCGAATATTGTTACAAGGACGACAAGCTTGGCGATCCACTGGTCACCGAAGAACATATCGCGGCCTTTGGTTGGGCCAGCCAGCAGGACATGGACGATATTCTGAGCCTTGCGTTGCGCGTGAACGACTTCATGTCGGGCCTAATGTATGGTGTCGGCATTCGCCTTGTTGACTTCAAGATCGAGATCGGGCGCGTCTATGACGGCGATTTTCAACGCTTGATCGTCGCGGATGAGATCAGCCCGGACAGCTGCCGTCTTTGGGACATCGAAACGGGACAGAAACTGGACAAAGACGTCTTTCGCCGCGATCTGGGTAGCCTGACGGATGCCTACACCGAGGTCGCGCAGCGGCTGGGTGTGATGCCCAAGGGCAGCACCCCGATGACCAAACCGACGCTGATCAACTGATCCGCGGTGCAGTCGGTGCCGCAGGTCACGGCATCGATCTGTGTGCGACGTTGACCGGCGGAAAACGTGCAGATCATGTTGCACGCGACAAGGCGCAGTTTGGTTCATGTCGGGTTTGGGCTGATCCCGCGGTTCGGGCTCGACAGAACAGGTCGCGTTGGCCTGTTTTCGGAACCGGAAAAGCTGGCGATATCCGGGCTGCAGTGCCGGGAAATGAAACAGAAGGATGACACAAAGTGAAAGCCAAAGTCACGGTAATGCTGAAAACCGGTGTTCTTGATCCCCAAGGAGAGGCCGTGCGTCATGCCTTGGGCGGCATGGGATTTGATGGCGTCGAAGCCGTGCGCCAGGGCAAGGTGATCGAGCTGGACCTTGCGGATGGGACGGACCAGGCCACCATCGGCGAAATGTGTGAAAAGCTGTTGGCCAATACGGTCATTGAAAGCTACGAGATCGAGGTTCTGTGATCATGCGCGCCGCTGTGATTGTGTTTCCTGGCTCAAACTGCGACCGGGATCTGGCCGAAGCCTTCAAGGCAGCAGGGGCCGAGGTTGATATGGTCTGGCACAAGGATACGGCGCTGCCAGACAGCGTCGATATCATTGGCATACCGGGTGGATTTTCTTTCGGCGATTACCTGCGCTGCGGGGCGATTGCCGCCAATTCGCCGATCTGTCAGGCGGTCAAGGCGCATGCTGATGCCGGGGGATATGTTCTGGGGATCTGCAACGGATTTCAGGTTCTGACGGAAACTGGTCTTCTGCCCGGAGCTTTGCTGCGCAATGCCGGTCTGAAATTTGTCTGCCGCAACGAACGTCTAACCGTTGCAACCGAGGACAGTGCCTACACCCGCGGCTATAGCACCGGAGACGAGATAACGATTCCGGTTGCGCATCACGATGGGAATTACATGGCCACGCCTGACGTTCTGGCCCAGCTCAGCGCCGAGGACCGCATCGCGTTTCAGTACTGTGACACCCCGAACGGGTCGATGCACGACATCGCAGGCATCCTCAGCGCCAATCGCAGGGTTTTGGGAATGATGCCACACCCGGAACGAGCGGCGGATCTTGGCCACGGTGGCACAGACGGTGCGCGCCTTTTCGCCCATCTGACGGAAAGTCTTGTTGCCGCATGACTTGAGTGCGTCCGCATCGACGCCTACCTTGGTGACATGAGTTTGCAAGACAACACACGCCGTCATGTCCGGCGCAACGGCCCACTAAGCTGGCGGGTCCGCTTTGCGCTGGGGGCGTTGTTGGTGCTTGCGACCGCCACGGTCTGGTTCACCAACTGGTTGTTGACTGAACGGTTTACCGAAACCACGCGCAACCGGGCAGAACTGCGCATGGCGCTTTACAGCGGAAACCTGCTGTCCGAGTTGCGCCGCAACTCGATCGTTCCGCAGCTTTTGGCGCGAGACCCGGCTTTGATCGGCGCTCTGAATTCGAGTGATTTTTCCCAAAGCTCGGCGCGACTGATTTCCTATGTCGATGAAATCGGGGCGGCGTCGCTGATGCTGCTGGATCGCGATGGGCGTACTGTGGCTGCGACAGATCGGGCCCGGCTGGGTGAGTTGCACCGTCAACAGCCCTACTTTGTTGATGCTCAGCGCTCAAACGCCTCCGTTTTCACCGCGATCAGACGCGAGACCGGCACCTACAGCTTTATTTACTCCAGACGCATCGAAAGCCAGAATCAGGTTCTGGGCGCGATCGTCGTCGAGGTTGATCTACACAAATTTGAACGCGCCTGGGCCGGCATTTCTGATGCGGTTCTGGTGACAAACTCAGAGGGCGAAATCATCCTGTCGACCGAGCCGCGCTGGCGAGGGTTGACCGAGACAGAGGCTTTGCAGCGCCAGCCCGCGGTGGGGGCGATTGAGCGTGCCATTCAGGCCACAGCTGACTGGACCGCGCTGCCCGCCGACGCCTATCTGCGCGGCGAGGCCGTTATGCGTATGGAAGGTCGCATTCCGTTTCGCGGCTGGCGGATGGCCAGTTTTACCACCTACGCAAGCGTCCGCGAACGTGTGAACGGTGTTTTGGCAATCGAAATCATGGGTTTTGCCTTGCTTGCTGCGTTGGCCTTCTATTTCCTGAGCAGGAAAACGGCCTTGCGTATGGCGTTGTTCCAACGAGAGTCCGCAGAACTACGCGTCCTGAATGCCCGCCTTCAACGCGAAATTGCGGCCCGTGAGACAGTTCAGAAAAACCTTGCGGTGGCAGAGCAGACGCTGGCGCAAAGTTCTAAGCTCGCGGCTCTTGGGGAAATGTCGGCGGCGGTCAGTCACGAATTGAACCAGCCTCTGGCGGCTATGAAGACCTATCTGGCGGGGGCCCGGCTTTTGCTGCGTCGAAATCGTCCCGACGAAGCGCTAAGTGCATTTCACCGGATCGACGACCTGATCGAACGGATGGGCGCAATCACGCGGCAACTGAAATCCTATGCCCGCAAGGGTCAAAGTGAATTCAGTCCCGTTGATTTGGGCGAGGCACTGGCGTCGTCCCTGTCCATGATGGAGCCACAGCTGCGGGAACGCCAAGTTCGAATTTCCAAGATCGTGCCCGAGGATCCACTGCGGGTCATGGGCGACCGGATGCGGATCGAACAGGTCATGATCAACCTGTTGCGCAATGCGCTTGATGCCACCAAGGGCTCTCAGACGCCGGAAGTTGAAATTATCCTCGCATCAGGCGAAACAGCCACGCTGTCGGTGCGTGACAATGGACATGGGATTGAGGATCTGGATGCGCTTTTTGAACCGTTCTACACGACAAAACAGCCCGGTGACGGGGTCGGACTTGGGCTGGCGATCTCGTCCGGGATTGTCTCGGACCTTGGCGGACGCCTGACCGCCCGCAACGCCGATGGCGGCGGTGCAGTTTTTGAAATGCAACTGCCTGTGCTGAACGAAACATCCGAAGCTGCGGAGTAAGCAGATGTCTAAACAGATGAAAATTGCGATTGTCGATGACGAACAGGACATGCGTCAATCGATCAGCCAATGGCTGGCGCTGTCGGGTTATGACACCGAAACCTTTGCCAGTGGAGAAGATGCGCTTGGCGCGCTGGGGCCTGATTATCCGGGCATCGTGATTTCCGACATCAAGATGCCGGGCATGGACGGCATTCAGTTGTTGCGGAAGTTGATGGGCCAGGACAGCGCCTTGCCGGTGATCATGATCACCGGGCATGGCGATGTGCCCATGGCGGTCGACGCGATGCGACTGGGGGCCTTTGATTTCCTGGAAAAGCCCTTCAACCCGGACCGTATGACCGAACTGGCCAAGAAAGCGACCAACAAGCGGCGCCTTGTTCTGGACAATCGCGCACTGCGGCGGGAACTCTCAGATGGCACCCAGTTGATGTCCAAGCTGATCGGCGCGTCACCCATCATGGAACGGCTGCGCGAGGATATACTGGATCTGGGTCAAGCGGACGGCCATGTGCTGATCGATGGCGAAACTGGCACAGGTAAAACGCTTGTAGCCCATGCGCTGCATGCCGTCGGCTCACGCGCTGGCAAGCCATTTGTGCTTTTGAGTTGCGCGGCATTCGACGAAGACGCTTTGGTTCGCCGGTTGTTCGGACCTGTGCAGCCGGAAGACAGCTGGTTGCCGGCCATGGAAGAGGCGCGTGGCGGGACCTTGGTGTTGGAAGACATCGAAGCAATGAGCGATGGCGTGCAGGCCCGTCTATTGAGCGCAATCAATGCGCAGGGAAATCCGCCGGAAACCCGCATAGTGGCGATCTGCAACATGCAGGATGAGGGCCGCACATGCGAAGATGCGCTGCGGCCGGATCTGTTCTACCGTCTGGCTGCGTTGCGGATTACGGTACCGCCCCTGCGCAGTCGCGGCGAAGATATCCTGACCCTGTTTACCCGCACCTCTGATACGTTCGCCGATGAATACGGCTGTGACGCGCCCAAGGTTTCGGCGCAAGAGGCCGCGCAACTGCTTCAGGCGCCGTGGCCGGGCAATGTTCGGCAGCTGGTCAACCTGTCAGAGCGCGCAGTGCTGCAATCGCGGCGGGGTTCGGGAACGATTGCGTCGCTGTTGATGAACGACCACGAAGAGATGCAGCCCGTGATGACAACAGAGGGCAAGCCGCTCAAGGAATACGTCGAAGCCTTTGAACGCATGTTGATCGACAACACCATGCGGCGGCACCGCGGCTCTATCGCTTCGGTCATGGAGGAGCTGTGTTTGCCCCGTCGGACATTGAACGAAAAGATGGCCAAATACTGTCTGCAGCGCGCTGACTACCTGTAAACGCAGCCTGTGTCAGGGGCCCATGCCGGGGCCTTGGATCAGTCGTTTTGCATGATCTGACCCACAAAAAGCCGAGGACCCGGCGGCTGTCCCAAACCTGTGTGCTGCCGTGTCTAAAGGAAACTGCGCGTGGGTCGGTCAAAGACCCGCCGCCCAAAGGCCGAGGCCGCAAGATCCACCATCAACTGTGCCGTCCTGCCTCGCTCATCCAGCATCGGGTTCAGCTCTACCAGATCCAAAGAGGTCATCACACCGCTATCGTGAACCATTTCCATGACCAGGTGCGCCTCTCGGACGGTGGCGCCGCCGGGAACCGTTGTGCCCACGCCGGGCGCAACTGAGGGGTCCAGAAAATCTACATCCAAAGAAACATGCAACGCGCCCTTTGCTGCGGCGACGTGCTCTAGAAACGCGGACAAGGGCCTTGCGATGCCGTTTTCATCAATGTCGCGCATGTCATGGCGGCGAATCTGGCTGCGCATCAGCATGTCGTGTTCCGGACCGTCAACAGAGCGCAGGCCTATGATACATGTGTTGTCTTCCGGAACAGGAGCGTCGAACACCGGGAAACCATCAAAGCCGGCCTGCCCGGTGATATAGGCCAAGGGCGTGCCGTGAAGGTTGCCCGATGTGGTTGTCTGTGGCGTATGAAAATCGCTGTGCGCGTCCAGCCACAGAACGAAAAGGGGTTGGTTGCAGCTGGTAGCATGACGCGCCGCGCCCAGCACGGTCCCCAACGACAGGCTGTGATCACCGCCTAGGAACACAGGTACGGCATCGCTGCGCAAGGCCTCGAGGCTGGCCTCCGCCAAAGTCCTCGTCCAGCCTATGGTCTCGGGCAGTCCGAACAGAGGCTCGGGGCAGGGGGCCTCGACCGGCTGCGGTGACAGATTGGCCAATTCGACCACGTCATGGCCCAGATCGCGCAGGGCACTTGCAAGGCCAGATGTGCGATAGGCGTCGGGGCCCATCAGGCATCCCGCGCGCCGTTTTCCGCTGTCCACCGGCGCACCGATCAGTTGAATTGACTTGGGCATGTTCCGCTCCATCTCTGGCGTGTCTGTGTTCTGTGAGGCACTGCGCGCGGGCCATGCCTCATGTCACCGTTTTGGCAGGCCGCGGGGCGGCGGCTTTCGGATCCTGTATCTTGCCCCGATCGAGTCCGATTGGGTCTGCGGCTTGGACTGTCAGGCCTTGCTGCGTGCGGCCATCACCCAGAGCACCGCAAGCCCAAGTGAAATCACGGCATTCCAATTGGCCATTGACAGTCCGAACAGCTGCCAGGGTATCTGATCGCATTGCACAATGGGTGCGTTGTTGATTGCCTCAAGCAGCTCTTGGGGCGACAGGGCTGAGATATCCGGCGCTGAACAGCTTTGCAGTCCATCCCACCACTTGCGCTCTACACCGGTGTGAAATAGCGCCACACCCGCCGTTGCAAGAGCCGAAAGCGCCCCGAGAAAGGGCAGAGCAGGGCCCGACACCGCAAGCGCCAGCGCACCTATCAAGATGGCCAGAACATGGGGATAGCGCTGCCAGATGCAAAGCGTGCAGGGGGGCATTTGGCCGATGTACTGAAAGGCCAATGCGCCCAGCATCAGGGCCAGCGACCCGCCAGCTGCCAAAAGTATCAAGGTCGACCGTTTCAGCATCAAAGGTACCTCACAAGCACAAAGCCGCCGATCAAAAGCACGACAAAGGCCGTAAAGACAAGCCCCAGTCGACGCTCAATGAAGACACGCACCGGTTCCCCAAAGGCGCGCAGAAGCGCGGCCACGATAAAAAATCGCAGGCCACGCGCCAGAATCGACGTGGCCAGAAATGTCCCCAGCGGCATCGCTGTCCACCCGGACATGATCGTGATGACCTTGTAGGGAAACGGGGTGATGCCCGCCGTGAGAACGGCCCAGAACCCAAAATCGTTGAACCGCGTATTGAAGGCCGACATGGCCTCGGCCTTGCCAAGCGCTGCAAGGATTGGTTGTCCAACGCCTTCATAGAAAAAGTGGCCGATCCCGTAGCCCGCCAGCCCGCCAAGCACGGACGAGATCATGGCAACCAGAGCAATCAGCCAGGCACGCGTTGGTCTGGCCAGGATCATCGGTATCATCAAGACATCGGGCGGAATCGGAAAGACAGAGCTTTCGACGAAGGCGACAATCGCCAGAACCCAAAGTGCCTTGGGGTGATCTGCCAGCGACATTGTCCAGTCATACAGGGATTTCAACATTTGGAACTCACTTCAAAACCCGCTTTGCACGTGTCATGACGGCATCCCAGCGCAATGGCAACAGCATTGAAACAACCTCTTTGCCTCGGGCAGGCTGACGGACAGAGCTTTGCGGGTGCCAGTTGCCTGTCCTCTGTGGCCCAGGGGACGCGCAGATGTGTGAAATTTGACAGGCACCAAGGGTGGCGACGACACAAGTCTGCCTGTCGGCTGTCGGTGCGTGGAATGCGTGCCATTTATTGGTACAGGTGGTGGGAATCGAACCCACACTCCCTTTCGGGAAGCGGATTTTGAATCCGCCGCGTCTACCGTTCCGCCACACCTGCCGATGGTCTGTCTGCAGGGATGTTCTGACCCGGTTGTCCGGACAGACCTGCAAGACCGGTCGTGTTCTGGGTGCAGGTTCTAGCCAAGCCAGCGCGGCCCGTCCAGATGCAAACGTCACGTGTGGGCAGATCATTTTCATCTCGGGGGGGAACCGTAGGGAAACAAGGTCGCTTTGGGCTTCAAAGCAGGTTGCGCGCCGCCAGATTTCGCATCAGCTGACCGATCCCAAAGCGCCACTCGGGGCATTGGGTGGACAAGTCAACAACATTGGTCAGGGTTCCCAAGCCGTCCGCACGAATCATGACGCGATCCTCCAGCTTATGGGTGAATCCCTGGCCGGGCGTGTCGCGGTCCTTTGTCGGGGCAAACATTGTTCCCAGATACAACATGATCCCATCTGGGTATTGGTGGTGGCGCCCGATTGTCTGGCCCACCAGATCTTCGGGATCGCGGCTGATTGACGACATGGAAGAATGGCCCGTCATCGCAAAGCCATCCTTGCCCGTGACTGTCATCGTCAACTCCGCCTTTCGGACATGATCCAGCGTAAAGGTGTCGTCAAACAGCCGGATCATGGGGCCGATTGCGGCCGAGGCATTGTTGTCCTTTGCCCGTGACAGCAACAAAGCCGAGCGCCCCTCGATGTCACGAAGATTGACATCATTGCCCAAACAGGCGCCCAGGATGCGCCCTGTGGATGCAACGGTCAGGACAACCTCGGGTTCTGGGTTGTTCCAGGTCGAGCTTGGATGCAAGCCGACCTTGGCGCCGGTCCCCACAGCAGACAGGACCTGTGCCTTGGAAAAGACCTCTGCGTCGGGGCCGATGCCGACTTCGAGGTATTGCGACCAAAGGCCTTCTGCAATCAGAGCCTGCTTGACGCGTTCGGCCTGATCCGAGCCCGCGCGAATATTGTGCAGGCTGTCTCCGATTGCTGCGCCCACACGTGCCCGGATTTGGTTTGCCTGATGCGGGTCACCTGCTGCGCGCTCTTCAATGACGCGTTCGACCATTGATCGTGCAAATGTGACACCACAGGCCTTGATGGCCTGCAGGTCGCAAGGTGCAAGGAAATAGGGTTTTGTGCCGCCCACCGGGTGAGAGGCAATTTCGTCCAACGCCCCCAGGGGTTCCCCATCTGCCGAGACAACATAGTCCACCGGTGCATCCATTTCGCAGATGTCGCGCACAAGGGCGGCCCCCTTGCGTGTGATATCCATGACCTGTCCGTTCTTTACGGTGATCACAGAGGGGCCGCACCGGTCGGGTCGCCAGAGGCGGCCCAGCCAGGTGCCGGTTCGCTCTGAAGCTGTTAGAAAGCTCATCTTTAGATCCCTTTTTCCGGTTGATCGGCACATGGGACGCGGCTGCTTTGGTCAGGTCAACCGTGAATGCGCCGCGCACAGGCGATGTGTCTGACAGTTTGCACCTTCATCAACAAGGTTCCAGGCCGCGATGATGGTTTCCAATCTCTGTCGTCTCGCGGTGCACCATACTGGTATGTTCCAAGGCATCGGTCCGCTGCTTCCCTATGGCCATTCCTTCAAAGCACAATATGTGCGTTCGGGCCGCAAGCTCTCTTTGCTGTGCGCGGTTGGCATTGATGATTGAGGTCCCTTGATGCCATGAAACGGGGCGCAAAAGCGTGCAAATGAGCGCCATTTCGCCCCTGTTCAGGCAGTCTGTGAACTGGCGCTTTGGGCACACCCAGATCAACCGATGCCCTTTTTTTGCCGTTGGTTGGCGGGCACTGGCTGCCTCGTGTGCAGTGAGGGCATCGGCCACGATGATATGCATGGAATGTGAATGCGGGTCTCATGGTGCGGTTGGCGAAAAAGCAGGAGGCCAGATAAGCTGTGCACCCATGAATTTGGTTCGGCGCTGCTCATCCCGGGCATGTCGCGCTGAAAAAGCTGCTGCCTCGGGTTCCAAACTCTGGTGCATCCGCATGCCCGCCACCTGTGACACATGCGAGGCCTTGGATGAGGCTTCGTTTGCTTAGTTCAGGAAGGTGGACGGAGGCCGCTGTATGGACGACCAAGCCGCAGAGAAGCGTTCAACGGAGGAGGTCACGGCCTTGGGGTCTGATCCGTCATGTACCTGTGTTTCCAGGTCGTTGAGCAATTGTTTCAGGTGATCAAAGCCAAGCATGGCTGCAGAGCCGGCCAGTTGATGTCCACGTTGCGCCATTTCCTTGGCGCATGGCTTGGTTGTACTCGCGAGATCAGCTGCGAATGTATCCCCTTCGGATATGAATCTGACCATCAGTGCTTCAAGTGTTTTGCGCCCCAAAGCAACTTCCAGCTCTGCCAGATGATCTGGATCGGGTGTGGCCGAAACCTGCGCAGCCGTTTCAAAGATTGTGTCGCCTGCCAGAACTGTTTGCAGACAGGCGCGATCAATGGGTTTGCTGACAAATCCATTCATTCCGGCCGCGCGAAATTCTTCGATTTGATGCGGCATCGCATGTGCTGTGACCGCAATGATCGGAGTATCCTTGTTGGGTCCGTCGCTGTCACGAATGGCGCGTGTGGCCGAGATCCCGTCGAGGTGTGGCATGGAAATATCACTTAGAATGATGTCGAATTGGCGTTTTGCAGCTGCTGCGACCCCGTCAAGCCCATCTTCAGCCTCGGTGACCTTGTGACCAGCGCTTTCAAGATGCCCACGCAGGACGACCCGGTTTATTTCGTTGTCTTCAATGATAAGGACTGACTTGGGTACGCACGTCGTGGTGCTGACGGCCTGAAGATCCGCGGGTTCCTCGGCCTCAGATCCGGTCGCCACACGGGCGGGAAAGGTCAGCCAGAAGACACTGCCCTGACCGAGTTCGCTATCGGCGCCGATTTCTCCGCCCAGCGCTTCGGCCAGCCTTCGGCAAATTCCCAGTCCTAGCCCGGTCCCACCCGCAGCACGCCCGTAAGATGAGTCCCCGGTTTCGAAATCTTCGAACAGCCTTTCGATATCGTCAGGCTGGATCCCTACGCCCGTATCGATGACACGCAATGAAATCATCGCATCCATCATGTGGTCCAATTCTGCTTCGACTTCGATGGTAATGCGTCCATTGTGAGTGAACTTCACAGCATTGCTGACGAGGTTGATCAAAATCTGTCTGAGACGGAAGGGATCTGTGTGAACGTTTGCGATCCGGTTACCGCACCATGTCCACGTGATCACAGAGCCGGATACCGCAGCTAGATCGCGTTGATTGTCCACGACGCTCTGGATCAGCGCGCCCAAATCCACATCTGTCGTTTCGAGAACGGTTTTTCCGGCATCATGCTTTGTCACGTCCAAGACATCGTTTGCATGACGCAACAACAGCCGACCTGAGGCCTGCATGTTGGTGAGAAGAGTGCGTTGTTTGCTGCTGAGGCGGGTTTCCTGCAAAAGTGACATCGTCCCCAGAAGCCCGTTCAAAGGGGTTCGGATTTCATGGCTCATGACGGCCAGAAACTCTGTCTTGGCCTTGTCGCCGGCAACGGCGCGGTCGCGGGCTTCGACCAGTTCCTGCTCTGCTTCAATTTGCTGCGAGATATCCCGGCAGAATGAGACAAAAAGCTCTCCGTCTGTGCCATGGTCAGCCTGAATCGAAAGCTCTACGGGAAACACACTTCCATCTTGATGCTGCGCCTCAAGCCGAACGCGACCGGTACCAATCACCCGTTTTTCACCGGTTTCACGATAGCGCGCCATGCCTTCTGCATGCATTGCCCGGTATTTTTCCGGAACGATCGTATCTTGCATCGCTTTGCCCAAAACGTCTGCGCGCTTGTAGCCGAATGTCGCCTCTGCTGCGGGGTTGAACTCGACGATATTCCCGTGTTGGTCTGACACGACGATCGCATCTAAAGACGTTCCGACGATGGTCTGCAACCGCGACGCCGTGCGCTTTTGGGCATCCGCGCGGCTGTCGCTAAGTCGGCATTGTCGGAACAAAACAACCGAGGTGGCCAGCAACAGTGACACGGATGCGAGAGTTGCGCCGCCCAGCTGCAGCAAAGTTGCAGCGACGCTTTCGCGTTGCTGGTCTGAACTGGTTGCAAAATAATTCAAACCCGAAGATGAGAGTTTGCGCACTGGTCCGCGCATTGTCGCGGCGATCTCTCCAAGATCTGGCAGACGCCGCTGCAGATCTTCGTCAGGGCTGTCAATCAACCGTGCGGCCGTATGCAGGGCCACTTGTACATCCCTTAACGCGTTTCTGTATTGAGGACTGTCTCGCAGAGCGGAATACAAAGAGCTTTCTGAGATCATTGTCACGCGACTGTAGAAAATGTCGAACTCTTGGCGAATGTGATTCAGGTCGGTCTTGTCCGACGCCTTCTCTTTAGAGACAGAGAGCTCGAACTTCAGAAATTCGACTTCCACTTGTGACAGCGTCCACTGCACGCTGTCTGACTGCGCACTGTCGCGCAAGTCCAACTCGCGCACCACTTGAACGGCCAGAAACAAAAGCGCAACCAAAGCCCCGGCTGAGGCCACAGTCAATGCTGCAGCTTTTACCTTGCGAGGGATTTGGTTGACGACCTGCAACTCAAACAAAGCTCCAAGAGATCCAACAAAGTGGGTTTCGCACTAACACCTATTTTGCATGTCCACCAAATTCTTATCGGTATGGGTCGCCTATCCGATTGGGTATTTGGCTGGCATTTTGGCATAGATCACGGCTGCGGTCTCTTGTTCCCGGATTGATGACACTTCTGAGTTCTGGTCGGTCTTGTGCATAGGCAAGCGTCGCCGCAACAAACCCGACTTGTGATCCGCAATCAAACCTCTGTCCAGCGAAGCGGTAACCGTGCACGGGTATCTTTTGGGAATCCGCATTGATGGCGTCGGTCAGTTGAAGCTCTCCGCCCGCGCCTGGTCGAATTTCGTCGAGGCGATCAAAAATTGATGGCGCCAGGATATAGCGCCCAACAACTGCTTCGCAGGACGGCGCAATATCGGGCCGTGGCTTTTCGACCAAGCCCTGCGCATTGGTAAGGCGCCCCAACTGACCATTCACATCCAAAATACCATAGTTCGAGGTCTGTTCGCGGGGCACAGTCATCGTCGCAACCAAATGGCCTTCACAGAGTCGGTAGGCCTCGACCATTTGCGACAACGCAGGTTGGTCCGCTCGTATCACGTCGTCGGGCAACATCACGGCAAAGGGCTCATCTCCGACAGCGCGTTTGGCCAATCTGACTGCGTGACCAAGTCCCAATGGCCGATCCTGTCGCAGAATGGTCAATGCATCATCGTCTATTTGCGTATCCTTCAGCCGCTGCAGAAGTGTGGTTTTTCCGCGTGCCTCCAAGTCTTGTTCCAGCATGCGTGCTGAACAAAAATAATCTTCAAGCGCTGTCTTTCCGGTCGCAGAGATGAAGATGAATTCCTCAATCCCGGACTCGCGGGCCTCGTCGATGGCGTACTGGATGAGGGGCCGGTCAATCAAAGGCAGCATTTCCTTTGGGATTGATTTCGTTGCGGGAAGAAACCGTGTGCCAAGCCCAGCAACAGGAAAGACGGCTTTGCGGATATGTGTCATGTTCAAGACCTTCCTTGGCTGGGGATCAGTAGGCGCCGCGGCCGCTTACGACGGCATGAAAAGTTTGGGCGATCACGCGAAGATCAAGCGCCAAGCAATGATGCCGAGCATAGGCCAGATCCATATCAATCATCTGTTCAAACCCAATTTCAGCACGACCTGAAACCTGCCAGATACCCGTGATCCCTGGTTTGACCGCCAGACGTCCCAGCGCGCGTTTCGGATAGACGTCTACTTCGCAGGGCAGGGCGGGGCGTGGCCCGACGATCGACATCTCGTTGCGGAGCACATTCAGAATTTGCGGCAATTCATCCAATGAACTTCGACGCAGAAAGCGCCCAACGCGGGTGATGCGTGGATCGTTGCGCGATTTGAAGCAAATGCCTTCGCGATCCGAAGTCCTTAGCAATTCCGCACGACGTTCCTCTGCATTTATATGCATTGACCGGAACTTTTTCATCTGAAAGGGACGGCCATTTTTGCCAACCCGGGTTTGCGTGAAAAAGACTGGCCCTTTGCTGTCCAGCTTTATCGCCATGGCAACGGCCAAAAGAACAGGCGACAACACAATCACAGATCCACCTGCGACGAACAGGTCAAGCCCGCGCTTTGTGTCGATCCTTTTGAAAAGACCCAAGCCGTTTCGCGCCAGACGGAGCGCGTTGGCAATGACCGACCTTATCGCGCGTTTGGTGGGTTGAGACACGAGATCCACAACTCCACCCAGGCGCAACAACCGCACGTGGCGCGGTTCCTGCACTGCGGATCCGGATAAGTGGTCGAATAGTCTTCCCACGCCCAAAAGGAGCCTGGGCGACATGGCTGCGGCATGATCCCTGAGCCAAATGTCTTGTCGTGGCGTTGGCATTGCCACCAACAAAACGTCCGCACCGGACGCATTGATTTCAGCGACAGCGTTTGCCGAATTGGCTGTGCTTGCACTGTCACTTCGTGTGCCGGCGATCCGCAGGGCGGGATTGTCATTTTGAAGTTTAGATGCAGCTGCTTGCGCAATGCCGGGGCGGCCGCCAAACAGAAACACCGACAGTCCAAGCTGTGCGCAACGTTTGATCAGAAAAGGACAAAACTCTTCGCTGCTAAGACCTGACGTCATGCGTGTCCGATTCAGCCCTAGCGCGAGTTTCAATCCGGGGCCGCTCGGGAGAACCGCATCGGCTGACTTGAGCGCCCGTTCATAGTTTTCGTCGCGTGACATGATGCTGACACAATTTTCTGTCAGAAACGTGACGCGTTTTTTTCCCGTCGTCAGCAGGCGTGTCACTGTACGTTCAGCAGTGTCGTTGACCAGCGTCACCCCTCTGAA
>JAKVCP010000051.1:22026-24341 GCA_022448925.1 Paracoccaceae bacterium | reverse complement strand
GCCCGTGGTGTCGTCGCCATCGCCCGTGGTGTCATCGCCATCGCCGATTGAAGGGGCCCCCTCAATGATCACACCACTTGCCAACGGATCATCAATCGGATTGCCTTCAATTGCAGCAAGATCGAAAAGGTCGTCATCGTCACGCGTTCCATCAGCAAAGGCGAACCTTTCGGTGTCGGACACCAAGGTAACCCCGCCGGCATGCGCCAGATAGAGCCACTGACCAAAGGCGGTTATGGTGTAGTCTGCAAAGCTGCCCAAAAGCTCCAGCGTATCGGTTCCGGATCCCCCCACAATGGTATCCAACCCGTCCGAGCCGATGATCGTATCCCCGCTTGTACCAGCATCGACAAAGTCATCGCCCGCATTTGTGACAACTGTGTCGTTTGCCTCGTAAGTGTAGACGATCGACCCGTCCCAGTGGCTCACCACAAGGTCGTCCTTGTTCGACGCCTGCACCTCTCTGATGTAGATCGGATTGGTCGTGGGATCAGTCGGCGCGCCCCAACGCTCTCCGCCGGGGGGATTGTAGTAGATCGCTGTCGACATATGATGTTGCTCAACCTCATCGCGATACATCTGATCAACAATCACCGTGTTGTATTGATCCCGTCCCCCATGAAAATTGATGTCGCGGTTCGTAAAGCTGACGTGCACATAGTTGCCGCTGGCCGAACTATAACTTGCGAAAATCACCGCGTGACGAACATCCGTTATGTCCAGATTGGTGAAACTGGAATCATAGGTATCGCGAATCCAGATGGAATAGCCGTTTCCGCCACTGCCCTTGTTGTGCGCTCCATTGGCGGAAACATTGTCGACCGTTACTCCGGTGGACCCCGCAAAGGTTATTCCATGGCTCGCCGCATCCTGCATATGGATGTCCGTTATCACCATATCTGAGGTGCCGCCCACCATGATGAATGTTGCGCCCTGAACGGATCCGGCATCGTTATAATACCGGTTCGGATCAGCCGCCCCATAGGCGCCCTGCATGGAAAACCCGGACAATTCGTTGCCCTCAAGGATCGTGCGGACTTGAACTTCACTGATGGAAGGATCGTAGTCGAACGTCAGTGGGCTGTCGAAACTGACCGTGGTGCCGTCGACCTCTGTGACCTCAACCAATATGGTGCGCAGATCCTTGTTCTTGCGCCACGAGGTGTCCCCGATCTCTGCAAAAAACGCATTTGTGTTTTCTTGCGTTATGTAGATGAAGTCCCCTGTTTGAACAGTATGTCCTGCTTCCAGCTCCAGCGACGTATCACCAGTCTGCGCAGTTGCGGTGATCTCGAATGTCGCCTCGATCTCGGGTCGGTGCAAAGCATGCCCAACCTGAATGACAGGATCATCCCCCAGGGCGGTTGTCGCGTGGAGTGTGGTTTCGCCTACGCCAGCACCAACGATCGCAATGTTGCTTTCAGTAACGACTGCGGTTGAGTCAAAATAATAATCACCGGCTTCCAACTGGAAAACCGTGTCACCCGAGGCACCATCGATCATTGACTGAAGTTGCGCAGAAGTTGTGCCAACAGGCACAGTGACAATGGTGGTCGCCATTATTTCCATTCCCCCAATGAGTACGCGAACTGCGCATGTGACGTTTCGATTGGCAGCCTCATTGGCGATGTGAAAAACAAGTCAACCCAAAGAGTTTCGGCGCACATGGAACACGGAGCACCGAAAAAGCCTTACTAAAGTTGATTTATTCAGCCGACAAAACAACCTGTGATTTACTAAGCCTTAAGAATTTGAGATTCGCAAGCAAATATGCAACCTAGAATAGTTTTTTCGATATTTGATCAAATTTTCAAATATCGCTTTCTTTCACGCCATGACCGCACTGCGACGACTATTTGCCGTGGTGATTTCAATTACTCTGGCACCGAACGACAAAAGCCATATCCGAGCCTCTCGACATTTTGGACATTACATTTGGAAAGTTGATCTACGCCTTTGAAAATCCATATTCGCTAGGGTTGCACGACTTTCATGGTCTCGAGTTTCGACAAGCCGCGCGACACCTGATGGCCACGCCCAAGGATTTTTACCGGATATGCAACTTTTTGTGGAATTTTTTCTATGATCTGCAGCTTTGAGGCTGTGCCGCGATGAGTTTCAAAAACAAACCATATGCAGGCCCCTGTGCCTCGCGTTCATCTCTGGACATGTCACAAGCCAGTCACAGGGGGGCTAACGGCGCAAAACAACGGTTGCCGGCACATCCAATGCCAGTTCTCAATAATGTGAGCGTTCCGTATCAGTCATGTGACCAATGTTCTTCAATATTGGTGGCCGGGTATGCAGGAGTACGT
>JAKVCP010000051.1:0-21978 GCA_022448925.1 Paracoccaceae bacterium | reverse complement strand
CCGCATATGATTTCCAAGTCAAAACATGGAAACCAGACAAATCAAACCTGTCTGCCATCCGGCATCTCAAACGCCCAGACGCGGCCTGGGTCCTCGGCCGGATTTTGGCTGGCAACGTCTTTCCGCAACAGCGCAAAATTTTGGATCTATTGCATTCCCAAGGCTTCTTTATACATTTCCAAAACGGCCTCTTCTTCTGCAATGTCGTCGGGTTCGCGTTTGCGCAGGGCAATCACCTTACGCATCACCTTGGTGTCGTAGCCACGCGATTTCGCCTCGGCCATCACCTCTTTTTGCTGATCGGCAATATCTTTCTTTTCCTGTTCAAGCCTTTCAAACCGCTCAACAAATTGCCGCAGCTCATTGGCTGTGACGCGATAGCTTGTGTCTGGACCTGTTTCATCCATGGTCTTATCTCCTGCACTCGTTTCCCTAGGTACCGTCGGCGCACGCCCCCTTCAAGGGGTTGCAGAGGCCCTGCCGATGAATTACCGGAAACTGCGTCACACATTACCGGAGATCCAAATGAGCGCGTTGATCTGGGGCGGAGCCGCCATATCGCTGGCCGGGTTGCTTGGCCTGGTTTGGTGCATCCTGCGCGTGATGCGGGCCCGAAAAGCCGGCCTGAGCGACGACGCTCTTCGGGACGTTGTACGCAACACAGTACCGTTGAATATGGGCGCGCTGTTTTTGTCTGTCATCGGCCTGATGATTGTAATTGTAGGAATATTTCTGGGCTGACCCCTGACAGCATTGCAGGATTCTGCGCCAATGCGCGTCCGCACATGATGCGGGTGCTCTGCAAGCATGTCGCGCAAGTCGATCGAAGGATCAAAAACAGCCCGCCGTTGTTCTTTGCCCGCGGCCCGCATAGGTCAATCCCCATTGGGCCGCTCATGGCAAAATCGAACCCGTGAAGCACATTTGCCAAGCCTGTCAGCATGGTTGATCTTTGAAAAATCATGCCCCAATCTTGTAAGGACCGCGACAAGTCGAAGCGGAGCAGCGAAGCTGGGGGGGCCAGCGAGGGGAACAGGAGGAACCGCTCATGTCACCAGAGGTCACAGGCTTTTTTGATAACGCCACGAACACCATTTCCTACGTGGTAAAGGATCCGGCGGGCGGTGCCTGTGCCATTGTCGACAGCGTGCTGGACTTTGACTACGCCTCAGGCCGGACGGATACGCGCTCTGCCGACAGCATCGTAAAGTTCATCCAAGAGCACGGGCTAGAGGTTCAGTGGATTTTGGAAAGTCACGTGCACGCTGATCACTTGTCCGCCGCGCCCTATCTGCAAGACAAATTGGGAGGGGAAATCGGGATCAGCGATCAGATCACGGTCATCCAGAACACCTTCGGCAAGATCTTCAACGAAGGCACTGAATTTCAGCGAGATGGGTCACAATTCGATGCGCTTTTCCGCGATGGCGACAGCTTTATGATCGGCCAAATGCGCGGCGATGTGATGCAGACGCCGGGCCATACTCCGGCTTGCCTGACCTATGTTATCGGAGATGCCGCTTTTGTCGGCGATACATTGTTCATGCCCGATTTTGGCACTGCCAGATGTGACTTTCCCGGAGGCTCTTCGGCGGCCCTGTTCGCCTCTATTCAAAAGATCCTCATGCTGCCCGATGACACCCGAATCTTTGTGGGCCACGACTACAAAGCCCCAGGGCGTGAGAAATACGCTTGGGAAACAACCGTGCGCGACCAAAGGGCCCGAAACGTCCACGTTGGCGATGGCACGTCCGCAGAAGATTTCATCGCGATGCGCGAGGCACGCGATGCGACCCTGCCCATGCCACGTCTCATCATACCCTCTTTGCAAGTGAACATGCGTGCCGGAAATATGCCTGAACCGGATAAGGATGGTACCGTCTTCCTGAAAGTGCCCGTCAACAAGCTGTGACACGGCTGCCCCGCAGGATGCGGATCAATAGAAGGCGCGACATCCGCAGTTCTGTGATGTAAGGGCCGGAAGGTCTGATGAAACTTTGGCACTCTTCCAGATTTTAAAGGCCATGTGACTGTTTGGTCTGCTGAGGAATATCGATCGCCGACGAAGCTGGGACCACACAGGATCAGACCTTTTGACAAGGCGCCGCAGTTGCAGTGGAGACGCATGCGCCTCTGTCTGGACAGAGCTCTTCGAGCAGGGTAGCGATACCGGTATGGATACACGTCAGATCACCCCGCACTATCACGTTTCGCCCCAGATCAGCGTCGAAGACGTCGCCGCGATAAAGTCGGCTGGGTTCACCAAAGTCATATGCAACCGTCCCGACTTTGAAGTGCCCCCATCCCACCAAGCCGATGCAATCGGCAATGCAGTGCGCGACGCAGGGCTGGGATTCGAGCTGCTCGAACTGACGCATCACACCATGACACCCGAAAATGTGGCCCGGCAAATGCAGTTGGCGAATGACTCCGGTGGAAAGGTTCTCGCCTACTGCGCCTCTGGTACGCGGTGCACGGTGATCTGGGCCCTTGGTCAAATCGGCATTCTGTCCACGGATGATATCCTTTCGACGGCTGCTCAGGGCGGGTATGATCTGGGCGGTCTGCGCGGCACACTTGATGCCCTTGCCGCCCGTTCTGATCCGTCTGAACCCGATTAGTCAGGCAAAGCCGGCAGCGCCAGAGGGTCAAGAGGCTCAATATCCAGTTCCGGCAAATCAACAGAAGACGCATCAAATTCCGCATCTTGCAGAGACAGAGTTGAGTTGTGCACGCCGACCTCTTGCCGAGCGGCCTCTGGCTCGGTGGCACCGGGGCGGGTCGGTTTTTCGGGACCGGGGGCAGGCCCCGATGCAACGGCATCAGGGCCTGCCCCGGTCAACATGGCTTTGGCCCGGTCAGGCAGATCAAGACGCACAGCCCGAAATCCATTCATTTGACCAAGCGAGGCCTTGGCCAGCATCTCATTCTGTCCCACCATGATCTGCATCTGTGACACGGCCTCTGCCGGCAGCGGCACCAAATCTCCGGGCGCGAGCGAACCAGCCCGCGCCAGGGGCATTTGCACCCTTGCCAGGATTGCGTTGATTTGTGCCGGGACCAGTAGCAAGGTTTGTTCATGCGGACCCGGCTGATCCTGG
This sequence comes from Paracoccaceae bacterium, assembly GCA_022448925.1. Taxonomy (GTDB): domain Bacteria; phylum Pseudomonadota; class Alphaproteobacteria; order Rhodobacterales; family Rhodobacteraceae; genus JAKVCP01. Next base: position 18,877 of record JAKVCP010000051.1, on the reverse strand, counting down.
TTGCCACTGTCATGTGCATCGGGCACCTCGCGCACAGGTAGCAAAAACTGAAGTTCGCCCTGTTTTGCACCATGGGCCAAATCGATTGTCACGCTGAACACACGGTACTCGGCGGCATCGAGCACAAGACTCGCAGCCCGCGGATCTTCTATCATGGCGCCGAAGCGAAAGCCTGAGAGTTGATCCGCAAGAGGGTGGCCATCCAAATTGGTCGCAAAACGTGTCATCCCTGCATCAATCAACGCGGCGGCCATGGCGGCATCGGTTGGCGTAAAGACCCTGTCAGGTGCCGGTGTCTTCAGGACCACGCCCAAAGTTTGCAATTCGACCAACCCTGCCAACAATGCGGGATCAAGTGCAGCCAATCCCACGCCGCCGTCAGGGCCATCCAGGACAATCAGCACTTGGCGTGCCCCCAGGGTTTCAGGCGCGGCATCCTGATCGACCACCTCAGTTTGGATCCCCTGGCAGACAAGCGCGAGGCCCCACAACTCATCCGCGACCCAAGACAAGGCCCGGCGCAACGCGCGCGACGGCGACATTGATCGCGCCTCAAGCGCCCGGCGCGCCGCCGCAGCCTTGCGTCCTATTACATGTTGATCCGAAACAGCGCCCACGTCGCCCGCCATCTTTCTAAGCAAGGTTTTCCGGCATTTGGCAGCAAAAGGGTTACTAAAGAGCTTAACGCGTCTCAGTTATTGCGCTGCAACGGTGATATTGGTCGGCAAATCTATGCGAAACGCCGCGCCACCTTCACCTTTCAAATAGGTGATTTCCCCGCCCAGGCGCGCCATGATCTGACGACAGATCGCAAGACCCAAACCTGCGCCGCCAGCCTTTTGGTCACTGACGCGGGCAAATTTCTCAAAGATCACATCTTGAGCTTCAGGCGAAATGCCGAACCCATTGTCAACAAAATCCAAAGACAGCAAATCACCCCGCTGTCCGACCCGAATATGCAGCTCGGGTGTCTCGGCTTCGCAGTACTTTTTTGAATTGGAAATCAAGTTGATGAAGACCTGTGTGAGCCTGTCGGGATCGGTATAGATCGGGATGTCTTCCAAAGCCCTGTCCCGGCGCAGTCGCAAGGCTGATCCGTCATCATCAGCGAGGGCGGCAGCGGCGGCGCGATCCAACAAATCCCGCAGCATGTCATGGCGCAGGTTCAGACTGACTTGGCCATTTTCCAAAACACTCAGATCCAGCAAATCATCGAGAAGCCGCGTCAGGCGGATCGCTTCATCATGAATGATCGAGGCGTATTTGGTCTGTTCAGCCTCGGTCAATTGCCCGCTGTCCCGCAAAATCTCGGAAAACGCGCGGACAGAGGTCATGGGAGTGCGCAGTTCGTGACTGATCTGGCTGAGAAAGGCATCCTTTTGCACCGAGATTCGGGTCAGTTTCTGGTTTGCTTCCCGCAGTTTCCGGGCTGTTCGGCTCAGCTCATCCGATTGTTCTTTCAAGCGGGCGGAATATTCCATGAGCTGGGCCGATTCGTCAGCAACAGCCATCAGATCCTGAACAGAGACGGACATGCCGCCGACAATCTGGCCGATCATCGCATGCGCGGTCGCAGCCCCAACAGAGCCCGACAACTCCCGTTCCAGCAATTCCAGAAATCCCGGTGTCGGTTCCGGCAGGTTCCCCGAAACACCCTGTTTCCGTGCAGCGCGAGAAAACAGCGCCTGCGCTTCGCCTGCGCCAAGTATGCGTTGCGCCATCACCATCAGATCCTCGCTTTGCGCAACCCCGGGCGACCAGCTTCGCACACTGCTGGAGTGTTGAAAGATGTTGACGAATTGCGCGCCCTGAAGTCGCTCAAGCGGCGTTGGAAAGCTGACAAGCGAAAAGCCAAAAAACGCGATGGTGTTCAACGCCAGGCTCCAGAACAGCGTATGCATCAACGGATCAAGCCCCTCAATGCCGAAAAGGGCTTGTGGCCGCAGCCACGACCACCCGAAAAATCCCTGCTCCATCACTGTGGTCGAAATCACAACGCCGGTCCCGACACTGGGCAGGAACAGGGTGAAGAGCCATACGCTGAACCCAAGCGTCAACCCCGCAAAGGCTCCAATGCGCGTCGCCCCCCGCCAAAACAATCCACCCAGCACGACAGGCAGAACCTGCGCTACACCGGTGAAGGACACCAGCCCAATCGCCGCAAGCGCATTGCCCCCGCCCGACAGCCGGTAATACAAGTATCCCAGCATCACGACGCCAACGATCGACAATCGACGCGCCAACAGCACAACATTCCGCACATCGCCCGAGACAACAGCGCCTGAGTTGGTAAAGCGCAGCCAGATCGGCATAACAATGTGATTGGACACCATGGTCGACAGCGCAATTGCAGCAACGATCACCATGGACGTTGCAGACGAAAACCCACCAAGAAATGACAAGATCGCCAAACCTTCACGGCCCTGGCTCAGCGGGATTGTCAGAACAAAGAGGTCCGGGTTGGATCCGGCAGGCATCAAGTCCAATCCCACCACCGCGATGGGAACAACAAACAGGCTCATGCAGATCAGGTAGGTTGGAAAGGCCCAGCTTGCTGTGCGCAGATGGGCTTCGTCATCGTTCTCGACCACCATGACCTGAAACATCCGTGGCAGACACAGAAAGGCTGCAGCAGACAAAAGCATCAAGCCAGCCCAGCGACCACCTTCAACTTGCCACGCTCCGATCTCGGAGTCGTCGATTTTTTCCAGGGTCGCGCCCAAACCGCCGCCAATGCCCCAGACAACGAAAAGGCCAACCGCCATCAGCGCAAAAAGTTTCACAACTGCCTCGACGGCGATCGCCATGACAACGCCGTGATGGCGTTCGTTCACATCGAGGTTACGCGTTCCAAATACAACCGTGAACAAAGCCAGCCCGATGGCAACCCATATCGCGCTTGGCAGCTGCTCTGCCTCGCCGCTGGCTTGGGCAAAGACATCAAAGCTGAGGGTGACCGACTGCAATTGCAGCGCAATATAAGGCGTGGTGCCGATAACAGCGAGTATGGTGACGCCGATGGCCAACAGGTTCGACTTGCCAAACCGAGAGGAGATCAGGTCCGCTATCGATGTCAAGCGCTGCGTGCGACCGATCCGCACCATCTTGCGGACCAGCCACCACCAGCCCAGCATGACCAAAGAGGGGCCCAGGTAGATCGTGATGTATTCAAGGCCCGATCGCGCCGCGTAGCCAACCGCACCATAAAAGGTCCAAGCCGTACAATAAATTGACAGGGACAGCGTATAGACCAAAGGCGATCGCAGCCATCCAACTTGACCGCGTCGGGCCGCACGCTCGGCCACGAAGGCAACCGCAAACAGAAAGGCGACATAGCTCAGGCAAATCGCCACCAAAGCGTTCAGCGCGATCATTCCTGACCATCCTGGGCATCAGAGGGATCAGATCGCAGCGGTCTGGCAATCAGGAACTTGATGACAACAAGAAAAATCCACACGCCGAACAGGTACAAGATTGCTGTCGACATCGCTGGACGGCTGTCTCCTTCACTTGGCCACAGCAGCGGCACCAGCCACAGCAACAATCCAAGAACAGGCACCAGCCGCGCAGCATCCACCAGCCTGCGCCGCCTGTAGGTCTGACGTTCAAGAAACACCGATGTGCGTGTGGTTTCGGTGACGTCTGTCATGCCTCGCCCAAATCACGCACAGCATCCAGAACTTCGGCGTTCGAAAAAGGCTTGGTGATGAACCTGTTCACCCCGGCTTGCTCGGCCAGGTCGCGATCTTTTGATTGGCCGCGCGCTGTCAGCATCAAGACGGGCAACTCTGTTTGGCCATGATGCGCGCGCAACTCTCGCAAGATGTCATAGCCACTTTTGCCAGGCAACATCACGTCAAGAATAAGAACGTCAGGCAAATTGCCCTGAACGACATCCACTGCATCATGACCGTTGGCATGCGTCTCGACCGTCCAGCCGTCTCGTGACAGAATGAAGCTGATCGCCTCGATGATGTTTGGCTCATCCTCGATCAGCAGGACACGTTTACCCAAAGATATTTCCTCCCCGTCGGCGCAGGCGCTTTGCCATTTTGGTCTCGACACGCTTGCCCCCTGTTGAATTTATCCCCAAAGTCAAAGGCCGTGTCAAAACCTGTTAGGGCTACATTCCAAGGATTGAGGGCTCGCGACGCGCCCGACACCCGTCACGCGGGCAAATTTGGCAACTGACACCTACCGGTTGGCATGCATCGGGTGCAGTCCCGTTCAACGGCGCAAGCAACATCACGGTCTGAGACAAAGAGGCCATGCGCGGGTCATCGGTCAAGATAATGCGACACACGGCAAAGGCCTTGAAAGGTTTCTCAGTCTGCCCCGGCATCGAGACAACACGCTCCACAGGATAACCCGGGCGCGCCAGCGCCTCGAACAAGGGCAGCAATGGACAGGCAGAGCCGAACCGCGGGAAGGGGAAATCGACAATCGCCTTGCGCAACACCAATGTGCCCGACGCATCGCAGACTGCCAGCCCCAACGGTCCCAGCCCCATCGCCTCACCCCAGACAGCCAATCGCCTCAGCACCAGATCGGGCGACGCCTGCAGCGCCTGCGACATCGCCCAAGGGTTCAATCCATGTGCCCGGACTGCAGCTTCAAGCTGGCTTTTTGGCAGATCTGCGGCGTCCTCAGCATAGCGTTTGGCGATCATGCCCAGCATGTTGCAAGCCACGGCCGACAGTGCCTCGCGGTTGGCCCGTACAAAGGCATTCACGTCCGCGGCGTCCTCCAGTTCCGGAAAGCAATAGCCTTTCTGCGCAAGGAAGGCATCCAACTCGTCCTGTGGTGCACCGATCGTTGCCGAGGCATCATCCACCTTGTCGAGATACTGCACCAAGGCGCGGCTGATGTCGGCAAGGCGGGCGCTGTCCTCGTTGATGTTTCGATGGAAGCGATCCTGCCATTCCGGTTCAATGTCGCCTCCATCTGCGAGGATAGCCGCAGCTGAGCGGATCGAGGTGACCGAGGTCAACATCTCATGCAATGAGGCCGCCAAATGCGGATCGTGGGTCATCCGGTCACTCAAGGTCTGCACGGCATGTTCCAGTGACCCAATGCGGCGTCGGCTGTCGGCCAGCAGTGCGGCCCATCCCGGAAAACGCCCGGCAAACTCATCAACCTTGTCAAGCTCTGCAACGCTGTCACGATGGTCCGAGGCAGCCTCGCGCAGGGTCGCGATCAAGGCGGCCTCTGCCCCTTCGGTCAACAGCGATGGTTCGACCTGCAGGATGGCCGCGATATCCAGCAGCAACTTGCCGCCGATTCTGCGGCGGTTGTGTTCGATCAGATTCAAGTATGACGCCGAAATGTCGACGCGACGGGCCAATTCCGCTTGCCGGATCCCCGACATGATCCTGCGCTCGCGAATACGGCTGCCTGTCAAAGTGTCGCGGGCCATCGGATTTTCTTTGCAGTTTTCAACATCTTTCTGCGGTGCCGAATAATTTCTTTACAGTTTACCATAGCATACTGTTCATTTGTTGACAAAAAAACTGTTAATTAAAAGGTAGTTGTTGCGGAATTTTCTTTTTCTACGGGATACTGACTTTGCACAAAGTGCGGGTGGCGCGCAGAGGAGGAGTCTGCGTGCTGCATCTTTTGAAACGGGAGGATTATATGTCCAAATCGAATCTGACACGTCGTGGCGTGCTGAAAACCGGCGCTGTTGCCGGTGCCGGTCTGGCGGTTCCGACGTATCTGTCGGCTGGCAGCCATGCAGGGTTCACCAACGCCCCGGGCGACAGCTCGGTTACGTTGGGCTTCAACGTTCCACAAACCGGAGCTTACGCCGATGAGGGCGCGGACGAACTGCGCGCGTACGAACTGGCTGTTGAGCACCTGAACGGTGGTGGCGACGGTGGCATGCTGTCAACCTTTTCGTCCAAGGCGCTGGACGGAACCGGTATCCTCGGCCGCAAGGTCGAGTATGTAACAGGTGATACACAGACCAAGCCCGACGCAGCCCGTGCTTCGGCGCGTTCGATGATTGAAAAAGACGGCGCGGTCATGATCACCGGCGGATCGTCCTCGGGTGTGGCCGTTGCTGTTCAGGCGCTGTGCCAAGAGGCCGGCATCATTTTTATGGCAGGTCTGACCCACTCAAACGACACAACAGGCAAGGACAAGAAGGCCAACGGTTTCCGTCACTTCTTCAACTCCTACATGTCGGGTGCCGCGCTGGCCCCGATCCTCGCCAGCAACTACGGCAAGGACCGCAAGGCCTATCACCTCACCGCAGACTACAACTGGGGCTACACCACAGAAGAAGCGGTGCGCACCTCGACAGAGGCCATGGGTTGGGAAACCGTTGCAGCCGTGAAAACGCCGTTGGCGCAGACCGACTTCTCGTCCTATGTCGCACCGGTGCTGAACTCGGGTGCGGACGTACTGGTCCTGAACCACTACGGCGCAAACATGGTGAACTCACTGACCAGCGCCGTTCAGTTCGGCCTGCGCGCAGCGGAAGCCAACGGCAAGAACTTTGAAATCATCGTTCCGCTTTACTCGCGCCTCATGGCACGCGGTGCGGGCAAGAACGTTGCTGGCATTTTCGGGTCCACCAACTGGCACTGGTCTCTGGAAAACGTGGCGGGCTCCAAATACGCGGGCACGAACGCCTTTGTTCAGTCGTTCGGACAGAAGTACGGCTTCCCGCCCAGCCAGGCTGCGCACACGTGCTACTGCCAGACACTGCTTTATGCAGACGCCGTGCAACGTGCCGGATCGTTCAACCCCTGCGCCGTTTCCGAAGCGCTCGAGGGCTTCCAGTTCGACGGTCTGGGCAACGGTCCGACGCACTATCGCGCCGAAGACCACCAGTGCTTCAAGGACGTTCTGGTCGTGAAGGGTAAAGAAAACCCGGACAACGACTTCGACCTTCTGGAGATCGTGGACGTGACCCCTGCCGAGCAGGTGTCCTATGACGCATCGATCTTTGGCGGTGAACTGGGTTCGTGCAACCCGGGCGCGTAACTGCCTTGACTATTGCGCTCTGCCGTTCAGGCAGAGCGCGTTTCTCCCCTCTCCGGGCGGATGTCGCCTAACACTCAATGATCGCGGGGGCCCTTATGGACCAGATTATCCTGCAAATCCTGAATGGTTTGGACAAGGGCAGCGCCTATGCGCTGATCGCCCTCGGCCTGACTCTGATTTTCGGCACACTTGGCGTCGTGAACTTTGCCCATGGGGCGCTGTTCATGCTTGGCGCATTCTGTACCGTTACGCTCAGCCGTATCCTGAGCCTAAGCCACACCGTGATCGACGAAAGCCGCAAGGACTTTCTGGGCAACCCGCTGAAAGTGGAGGTGCCCTACGTCTATGATTGGTTCGGAGAAAGCACAGGTGCCGCCATCATTGACTGGTCAGTGCCGCTGTCGATCCTGTTTGCTATTCCGATCATGATTGCCATCGGCGTTGCGATGGAGCGGGGTCTGATCAAGCATTTCTACAAGCGCCCGCATGCCGACCAGATCCTCGTGACCTTTGGCTTGGCAATCGTTTTGCAGGAAATCGTCAAATACTACTTCGGCGCCAACCAGATCCCGGCCCCCGCACCCGAGGCGTTTGTCGGCTCGTTCGATTTTGGCGCGCTGATCGGGTTTGACGCGGGTGCGATTATCTATCCTTACTGGCGCATCGTCTACTTCTGCTTTGCAATGATCCTGGTCGGCGCCGTGTTCGCATTCCTCCAGTTCACCACCTTCGGGATGGTCGTTCGTGCGGGCATGGCCGACCGGGAAACAGTGCAACTCTTGGGGATCAACATCGATCGCCGCTTCACGCTGATTTTCGGCATTGCCGCCGCTGTGGCAGGTCTGGCGGGCGTGATGTACACGCCTATCAACTCGCCCAACTACCACATGGGCATGGACTTCCTTGTGATTTCCTTCGTCGTGGTGGTCGTTGGCGGAATGGGGTCGTTGCCCGGTGCCGTTCTTGCAGGCTTTGTTCTGGGTATTCTGGAAAGCTTTGCATCCATGCGCCAGGTCATCGAGTTCCTGCCCGGCATCAACCAGGTGGTCATCTACCTAGCCGCTATCGTCATTCTGCTGACCCGTCCTCGGGGCCTCATGGGCCGCAAGGGCGTGATGGAGGACTAATCCATGCTTGGTCTCAACAAACCAGACACCCGCCTTTTGCTTATCGTGATCGCACTTGTTGCTGCGGCACCGATTCTTCTTAACCCGTTCCCCGAAGGATCCGGACTTGCACAGTTCAACGCCGGGTATCCGGACCTGATGCAGCGTTTCGTGATCTTCGGGATCTTTGCCATCGGCTTCAACATTCTGTTTGGACTGACGGGCTACCTGTCGTTTGGCCATGCCGCTTTCCTTGGGGCTGGATCCTACGCAGGAATGTGGATGATGAAGCTTTTGTCGATCAACGTGATCCCGGCGATCATCTTTTCGACAGTGATCGCTGGTGTCATCTCGCTTTTGATTGGCTTCATCTCGCTGCGTCGGTCTGGCATCTACTTTTCGATCCTGACATTGGCCTTTGCACAAATGGCGTTTTCACTGGCAGCATCGGTTTTGACACCGATCACTGGTGGCGAAACCGGCCTGCAAACCAACCTGAACGACCCGAGAATTTTCCCTGAGTTCCTGGGCGGCGGCGCGTCAATCGACGGCAATATTCCGAAGCCATCCCTGTTTGGCATCGAAATGACGGCAAGCTACCAGCTGCCCCTCGCGGGATGGGAATTTACCTTCAACTGGGGGTACTACATCTGCGGCATCGTCATGATCCTGGCCTTTTACATGGCCATCCGCATCTTCCGCTCCCCCTTTGGCTTGATGTTGAAAGCTGTAAAGTCGAACCAGCAGCGCATGAACTATACAGGGCTGAATGCCAAACCATACATGTTGGCCTGTTTTGTGATCTCAGGCATGTACGCCGGGTTGGCGGGTGGGCTGATGGCCGCCATGGACCCGCAGGTTGGCGCCGAGCGGATGCAGTGGACAGCATCAGGTGAAGTCGTTCTGATGACGATCCTGGGTGGTGTTGGCACACTGATCGGCCCGGTTCTGGGTGCAGGTTTGATCAAGTACTTCGAAAACATCTTTTCCAAGATCAACGACAATCTGCTCCACCAGTGGTTTGCCTTTTTGCCCGATGGGATCGAGGATTTTCTGGTCACGATCATTCACCCCTTTATCGGCAAGGGCTGGCATCTGACATTGGGATTGATGTTCATGGCTGTGATCATCTTTCTGCCCGGTGGACTGGTAGAAGGCGGAAAGCGGATCGGGCGTCTTGTACGCAAGTCCAAAGACACCGCGCCTGACGGCAAAACCAATCCTGCAGAATAAGGAGACTTGAAAGATGGGAATTCTTGAAGTCAAAGACGTGGGGAAACGGTTTGGCGGCCTGCAGGCCCTGGGAAACGTCAACCTGAGCGTCAACGAGCGTACCTGCCACGCCATCATCGGTCCCAACGGGGCCGGGAAGTCGACATTGCTGAATTGCTTCGTCGGAAAGCTTATCCCCGATACGGGCTCGGTCATGTTCGACGGGCAATCTGTTCTGGGTCGGACGCCCTATGAAATCAACCAGATGGGCATCTCTCGTGTTTTCCAGACACCGGAAATCTTTGGCGATCTCTCTGTCATTGAAAACATGATGGTCCCCTGCTTTGCAAAACGCGACGGGTCCTATCGTCTTCAGGGCATCCGCTCTGTCGCGAGCGAAACAGAGCTGCGCGATCAAGCCGAAGCAATGCTGGACGAAGTCAACATGCTGGACAAGCGCAACATGAACGCGGCCTCAATGTCCCGCGGTGACAAACGGCGCCTCGAGATGGCCATGTGTCTTGTTCAAAGCCCCAAGCTCCTTTTGCTGGATGAACCGACTGCGGGCATGGCGCGGGCCGACACGAACAACACCATTGATCTGCTGCAAGAGATCAAGGACACGCGCGACATCACCATCGCCATCATCGAGCACGACATGCACGTTGTGTTCAGCCTCGCTGATCGCATCACGGTTCTGGCCCAGGGCACCCCGCTGGTCGAGGACACCCCCGACAACATCAAAGGCCATCCCAAGGTGCGCGAAGCGTACCTGGGCGAGGCACATTAAAGGAGCGGGACCATGAACGTCAGACCCGATTTTTCCAAGCATGGAAACAAGGCCGAAACAGCTCCGGCATTTCTGTCAGTCTGGGACATGCACGCCTATTACGGCGAAAGCTACATTGTGCAGGGCATCAACTTTAACGTCCACGAAGGCGAAATCCTGGCTTTGTTGGGCCGCAATGGCGCCGGCAAGACAACGACCCTGCGTTCGATCGCCCGCATGGACAGCCCCCAGGTGCAGCACGGGGAAATCTGGCTGGACCACCAGCCGTTGCACCATATGTCCTCGCACGAGGCCAGCCAAGCCGGTCTGGGCATGGTGCCCGAAGATCGCAGGATCATTCCCGGCCTGACTGTTGAAGAGAACCTTCAACTCGCGCAAATTGCCCCGCCCATTGGCTGGTCACTGGACAGGCTTTACAACCTCTTTCCCCGACTTGGCGAACGCCGGAAACAGGAAGGCGTCACTCTGTCCGGTGGAGAGCAGCAGATGCTGGCCATTGCCCGCGCCCTATCACGCGACATCAAGGTCCTGTTGCTTGATGAACCCTACGAAGGCTTGGCTCCGGTTATCGTCGACGAGATCGAAAAAACGCTTCGACATGTCAAGGAACAGGGGATGACCACCATCATCGTCGAGCAGAACGCGGTGCGCGCTTTGCAGTTGGCAGACCGGGCAGTCATTCTGGACACTGGATCAGTGGTATTCGATGGCACTGCAGCTGAAGTACTTGAAGACGAAGCACTGCGCGCGGAATACCTCGCCATCTAATCGATGCAACCCGGCAAGGGTGGGGGCGGTTTCGCCCTTGCTAAATATGGTCCGGGTTGTTTTCTATGTGCGTGCGTTTCTGGAGGACCCCCATGAGTAATACCTACCCGCCATCTGCGGCCTTGTCATCGTCCGCCCATGTTGATGAGGCACGTTATGATGAGATGTATGAAAAGTCCGTTTCTGATCCTGTCGGATTCTGGGCAGAACAGGCCAAGCGGGTCGATTGGATCAAACCATTTTCGCAGGTGCGTGACGTGGACTTCACGCTTGGGCAGGTCAAGATAAACTGGTTTGCTGATGGCTCTTTGAATGTCTCTGCAAACTGCGTCGATCGCCACCTTGAAACACGCGGCGACCAGACTGCAATCATCTTCGAACCCGATGACCCCGCAGAAGAAGCCCAGCACATCACCTATCGTGAGTTGCACGCCAGCGTTTGCAAAATGGCCAATATTCTTTCCGACCTTGGTGTCGAAAAGGGCGACCGCGTCATCATCTATCTTCCGATGATCCCAGAGGCAGCATATGCCATGCTTGCCTGCGCCCGCATTGGTGCGATCCATTCGATCGTCTTTGCAGGTTTTTCTCCGGATGCCTTGGCAGCACGTGTCAATGGATGCGACGCCAAAGTTGTGATCACCGCCGATACCGCGCCACGGGGGGGACGCAAAACTGCCTTGAAATCAAACGCTGACGCGGCCCTGGCAAATTGCAAAGACAGCGTGAAATGTCTTGTCGTCAAGCGGACCGGAGATGAAACAAGCTGGATTGATGGCCGCGACTTTGACTACAACGCGCTGGCCATTGACGCCTCGGACCAGCGGGCACCCACCGAGATGAATGCCGAGGACCCTCTGTTTATCCTCTACACGTCCGGCTCGACCGGTCAGCCCAAGGGCGTTGTGCATTCAAGCGGTGGATACCTGACATATGCAAGCATGACGCACGAGATCGTCTTTGACTACAAAGACGGCGATATCTTTTGGTGTACCGCGGATGTCGGTTGGGTGACGGGCCATTCCTATATCATCTACGGCCCCCTTGCGAATGGTGCTACGACGCTGATGTTCGAAGGCGTCCCGACCTACCCTGATGCCAGCCGGTTCTGGCAGGTCTGCGAGAAGCACAAGGTAAACCAATTCTACACAGCGCCGACAGCCATCCGCGCGCTGATGGGGCAAGGCAATGACTTTGTTACGGGCTGCGATCTCAGCGCGCTTCGGATCCTTGGAACAGTCGGAGAGCCGATCAACCCGGAAGCGTGGAATTGGTACAACGATGTCGTTGGACAGGGGCGCTGCCCGATTGTCGATACGTGGTGGCAGACAGAAACCGGCGGCCACTTGTTGACCCCCCTGCCCGGCGCCCACGCCACAAAGCCCGGCGCAGCGATGAAACCGTTTTTCGGGGTAGAACCCGTGGTTCTTGATGCGCAATCGGGCGAAGAAATTCACACCTTCCCAACCGAGGGCGTGCTGGCGCTCAAGGGCAGTTGGCCTGGTCAGATGCGCACCGTTTGGGGGGACCATGACCGGTTCGAAAAGACCTACTTTGCCGACTACAAGGGGTACTATTTCTCAGGCGACGGCTGCCGCCGAGACGAAGACGGTGACTACTGGATCACGGGCCGGGTCGATGATGTGATCAATGTTTCGGGCCACCGGATGGGCACTGCCGAAGTTGAAAGCGCACTTGTAGCGCACTCCAAGGTGGCCGAGGCCGCCGTGGTCGGCTACCCGCATGAAATTAAGGGCCAGGGCATCTACTGTTACGTGACATTGATGCAGGGTGTAGAGCCAACAGAAGATCTGCGCAAAGAGCTACGCACGTGGGTCCGAACCGAAATCGGTCCAATCGCGTCGCCAGACATGATCCAATGGGCACCAGGTCTGCCGAAAACACGATCTGGGAAGATCATGCGCCGCATCCTCCGCAAGATCGCCGAGAACGACTATGGCGCGCTTGGCGACACATCCACGCTGGCTGAACCTGCCGTGGTTGATGACTTGATTGAAAACAGGATCAAGACCGGGTGAGCCACGCCAAATTTGCAAAAAAGCCGCAGGATCTGCGGCTTTTTTTATGTCATTAACACTTTGGCAAGACGCCAATGAAATATTGAATTTCACTAGGCCGGGGGCAATGAACTTTTACGGGGCATTGTCATGACATCGTTCGACGCACCACCGAAACAAGCCTTTCCAACCGCGACAGCTTTGCTCATGTCGGCGTCCGTCAAGCCGGGCATGACGTCCACGCCGCGCGTCGAACCCGTGACGCGGTCCGACGCCAGCGATACCTATGCCCAAGGACAAATACCGCCGCGTCATCAACCCGGGGCAGCGCACAGCACGACACAGGATCACTCTGCGCCCCCGTCTGCCCTGCAACTGAAAATCAGATCGATCCTGCAAAAACAGGCAGAGGCTCTCGTCGAAGATGCCGAAGAGGAACGCGCAAAGCCAAAACAGGAAACAACGCTGAATGAATCAGAGCTTGACGCGAAACAGTCTTCTGCTGCGCCACCCCGGAGATCTGAGCCGGAAACACGCGCTTCCGGGGCCATTTCTCAGAATTTGCAGGTCGAAACCAGCGAACCATCGGATAAAACCTCGTCAACAGCATAAAGCTGGCTAAAAACGCTGAGAACTTCGCTTTTCACGCCAAAAACCTTGTCTTATAAGCACCGGGTCAGAACCGGGTCGCTCAATTGCGTTTCCGGACCAAAGGGCGAGGATGAGATGACCGAAAAGACCCACGACGCCGATGTGGCATTTATTCAGGCACTCGCAGAGTTGCTGCGCGAAAACGATCTTACCGAACTTGAGGTCAAGCGTGACTACGGCGAAGATGACAGTCTGAATGTTCGGGTCAGTCGGGCAGCGCCCGTGGCCGCTGCGGTGGCCTCTGTGGCCGCCCCTGTTGCCGCACCAGCACCCGTTGTTGCAGCGCCGGCAGCGGTCGCCCCTGCAGCCCCCGCCCCGGCAGCAGCAAGCGAAGATCCAGCGTCGCACCCCGGCGCCGTAACTTCTCCTATGGTGGGAACGATCTACATGCAGGCTGAACCTGGCGCACCCGCCTTCGTCAAAGTTGGCGACAGCGTCAATGAAGGCGACACCTTGTTGATCGTCGAGGCCATGAAAACGATGAACCACATTCCTGCGCCGCGGTCAGGCACGGTCACTCGCATCCTGGTTGAGGATGGCGCGCCGGTCGAATTCGGCGCTCCGCTGGTCATACTCGAATAAGGCACACAGATGTTTGACAAGATCCTGATCGCAAATCGCGGTGAAATTGCCCTTCGCGTAATTCGTGCCTGCCGCGAGATGGGCATCATGAGCGTTGCTGTACACTCGACCGCGGACTCGGACGCGATGCATGTGCGTATGGCTGACGAAACGATCTGCATCGGGCCTCCGGCCAGCACCGACAGCTACCTGTCATTTCCAGCCATTATCTCGGCTTGCGAAGTGACCGGAGCACAGGCCATTCATCCTGGCTACGGTTTTCTGTCTGAAAATGCACGCTTTGTGCAGATTGTCGAAGACCACGACATCACCTTTATCGGCCCGACCGCAGAACATATCCGCATCATGGGTGACAAGATCACCGCCAAAGACACGATGAAGGACCTGGGCGTTCCCTGCGTGCCCGGCTCAGATGGCGGTGTTGACACACTTGAAGATGCGCTTCGAATTGGCGAGGAAATCGGCTACCCGGTCATCATCAAGGCGACGGCAGGTGGCGGCGGTCGTGGCATGAAAGTCGCACAGTCCGCGGACGATATGGAAACCGCTTACAGGACCGCGCGGGCCGAAGGCAAAGCCGCCTTTGGAAACCCCGAGGTCTACATAGAAAAATACCTGACCACACCCCGTCACATCGAAATTCAGGTCTTTGGTGATGGCAAAGGCAACGCAGTTCATCTTGGCGAACGCGACTGTTCCTTGCAGAGGCGCCACCAAAAGGTTTTCGAAGAGGCCCCCGGTCCGGCTATTTCTGCCGAAGAACGCGCTGCAATCGGTAAGATCTGTGCCGACGCCGTAGCGCGGATCAATTACATCGGCGCGGGAACGATCGAGTTTCTGTACGAAAACGGGGAGTTCTACTTCATCGAAATGAACACCCGCCTTCAGGTCGAGCATCCAGTGACCGAAGGTATTTTTGGTGTTGACCTCGTTCGCGAACAAATCCGCGTTGCGGCAGGCCTGCCAATGTCATTCACTCAGGATGATCTGGAAATCAATGGCCATGCCATCGAAGTTCGGATCAACGCAGAACGTTTGCCCAACTTCACACCATGTCCCGGTAAGATCACGCAGTATCATGCCCCGGGCGGTTTGGGCGTTCGGATGGATTCCGCGCTGTACGAAGGGTATTCGATCCCCCCCTACTATGACAGCTTGATCGGGAAACTGATCGTGCAGGGACGGGACCGGCCAGAGGCCCTGGCCCGGTTGAACAGGGCCTTGGGCGAATTGATCATTGACGGGATCGACACCACGGTCCCACTGTTTCATGCGCTTTTGCAAGAGGCCGACATACACTCTGGTGACTACAATATCCATTGGTTGGAAAAATGGCTTGAGCAGGCCTACAACCAGGCCTGACCTGCCGTGACTGTCACGCCTGAGATCTTACTGCAGGCCTATTGCTCGGGCGTGTTCCCCATGGCCGAGCATCGCAATGACCCCGAGATATTCTGGGTGGACCCAAAGCGCCGTGGCGTGTTTCCGATAGATGGTTTTCACGTGTCACGCAGCCTTGCAAAACGCCTGCGGCGCGGTGACTGCCGCGCCACGCTGAACCACGATTTCGGTCGGGTCGTTCAAGCCTGTGCACAGCGGCCCGAGACCTGGATCAGCCGGGAAATTTTCGACCTTTACTCTGCATTACATAGCATGGGGTATGCCCATTCGCTTGAGGTTTGGCGTGGGGACGACCTTGCAGGGGGGATCTATGGCGTTGCAATTGGTGGCGCTTTTTTCGGCGAAAGCATGTTTTCACATCAAACAGATGGGTCAAAACTGGCGCTGGCGTGGCTGATTGATCTGCTCAAACGCACGGGCTTCTCGCTGTTTGACACCCAGTTTCTGACCGACCACCTGGCCTCGCTTGGAGCGGTTGAAATCAGTCGCGCCAGCTATCATGCACAGCTGGCAACGGCCCTGTCAGTGTCAGCTGATATCACCGCACACCCAGTGGCCGCCAGCGGTCACGAGGTTGTACACCGCAGCACCCAGATATCATAGCGGGCATGATCCAACGCGCTGAGTGCAGGTGAGGAGGCAATCATCCAACCGTCGAATACTGTTTCTGCGGTGCCTGCTTCGCGGATGGTAAGATGGGCAAATGCATCTCCTGCTAGGTTTTCTGCCGGATACCGGCAATCGCTCAACACGATCGACAAACGCCCCAGCAAGGCTTCGTCCCCGTTGGCAAGTGTGAGATCCTCAACTTTGCCCGTGACTTTGTCCAGCCCCCGCAAGACCGCACCCGTACCGCCGCTGGCCGCGTCCTGTGCGGCACCTGGCAAAGCACACAGCATCAACAGCGCCGCTGCGAGATGCCTCATTGGGTTTCGTCCCCACCGCCAGAGACGAATTTCATCAAAAGGGACACAAGACTAATCGACCCCTGAGTGTCAAAGACCTCGGCACCGGGTTCAAAGGCAAAGGGTGACCCACCCGGTGAAATCTCCACAAAATTTCCGCCAAGCAACCCCTCTGACGAGATGACGATGGCACTGTCATCGGGAATATCGATGCCCTCTTGAATGGTCACAACGGTTTCGGCCCGAAAGGTCTCTGGGTTCAGATCGACGGATGTCACCGTCCCGACCTTGACGCCCGCAAGGCGAACATCCGTGCCGACGCTGACGCCTTCGAGAGAACGGAAGCTGGCGGTCAACTCATAGCCGCCACGATCAAACGACAGCCCTGCCGTTTGTGCGGTGTACACGCCAAATGTAAGAGCTGCGACCAGCACCACGGCTCCGACAAGGACTTCGGTGGTTTGTGTCGACATCTGCTATTCCGGCGTCCATGCCTCGTAATCCTGCCGATCGGCAGGCGTCTGCGCCCGGATTGATCCTGCGGGCGCGTAGGCCAGAGCTGAACCGGTCAGGTTTTCCTTGTGCGGCTTTTCCCAGGACTTGTGAACCAGGGGCCGTTCTGTCGGTGGCTCCTTGAAGGTGTGGTGCAGCCATCCATGCCAGTCAGGGTCCACGCGGCTGGCCTCGGCCTCACCATTGAACATAACCCAACGGCGTTTGCCATCACGGGTTTCGTAAAACACGTTGCCTTGGCTGTCTTCGCCGACCTTGACGCCCTTGCGTGACGTATAGATTGCAGTGTTAAGCGTAGATCCGTTCCACCAGGTCACGGCGCGCAGCAGAGTGTTGAGAATTCCCATGGGGCCCTCCGGAAAATCTTGCGTCAAGATATGGACCAAAGCCCGGCCAAGGTCCAGAGCGCAGGCCAGACACCATGACGCATCAGCGTGAATTGGGTGCGACTGCCGTAACCTCGATCTCGATCCGGTACTTGGGATCGATCAGACCACATTCGATCATCGTTGCTGCCGGTGGGTTTCCGCCAAAAGTTTCCGCCAAGATGGGCCAGCAAGGCTCGAATTCAGCGCGGTCGGGCAAGAAATACGTCACACGGACGACGTCTGCGAAGGACACCCCAGCGTCGGTCAAAGCCTTGCCGATGACCTCAAGTGCCGAGCCGCACTGATCCGTGACCGTTTCGCCCTGCCCCACGGTGCCCGCAACATGGACAAACCCGCCTGCGACAACGGCCCGGCAATAGCCGACTTTGGCTTCGAATTCCCCGCCGGAAGAGATGCGTCTGATCATTTCAGTCTCCATACATTTCACGCGCAGCACCTCCGGTTTCCTTGGAAGGGATGTGCCTGTTTTCATACGCAGCCTTTCGCATGACACAAAGACACGCATGCCTCAAGGCAGATCACCCGTGCCTGATGCAAACACACCTGGTTCTGAAACCGCGGGACGCAGGGCGCGTCCTCGGCCGGCCTCACTTTTCGTCAAAGCGCTGTCGACGGGCAAATATCAGCCGGCATGTATCACTCTTGACCTCGGCCCAAGCCTTGGACCGACAACATCAAAAATCAGGCCGCGTCAAACACAGCCGGGTCGCGCACTGGCCGTGGCCATACCCCAAGCTTCATCAGCCATCAAACACGCGCCTGCGCGATTTCGACATGGGCCCTGCACAGCAAACCCGACAAAAAAACGCCCGTCACTTGTGCAACGGGCGTCTGATGTCTGATTTCCAGAGCGTTTACACAAACGGGGTCAACCCGCCGAGGCGCCTTCTTTCTGCTGATCAGCATAGATCATCAGCGGTGCCGCATCGGATCGCGCCGCGTCTTCATTGACGACCACCTCGTCGACGTTCTCCATGCCGGGCAGATCGAACATCGTATCCAGCAGGATGTCTTCGAGGATAGAGCGCAGGCCGCGCGCGCCGGTTTTGCGTTCAATGGCACGTTTGGCGATGGCGCTCAGCGCCTCATCCGTGAATGTCAGCGTGGCGTCCTCCAGTTCGAAGAGACGCTGATACTGCTTGACCAACGCGTTCTTGGGCGCGGTCAGGATGGTGACCAGCGCGTCTTCGTCCAGGTCTTCGAGAGTTGCGATGACAGGCAGACGACCCACGAATTCCGGGATCAGGCCAAATTTCAGCAGATCCTCGGGCTCCAAGTCCTTGAACGTTTCCCCTACGCCAGCTTCGCTGTCATCCCGCACATCGGCACCAAAGCCCATGGCTGATCCCTTGCCACGCTGCTTGATGATCCGATCCAGACCCGCAAACGCCCCTCCACAGATGAACAGGATGTTCGTGGTGTCCACCTGCAGGAATTCCTGCTGGGGATGTTTACGTCCGCCCTGCGGAGGCACACTGGCAACAGTCCCTTCCATCAGCTTCAGCAAAGCCTGCTGCACCCCTTCACCCGAAACATCCCGGGTGATCGACGG
>JAKVCP010000050.1 GCA_022448925.1 Paracoccaceae bacterium | reverse complement strand
TAAAACTGCGCGTGTTTGGGGGGCCAACAGTGGGCAGGAATTATCGCGTCTGTCGGGTCACACTGATACGGTTCGGGCCGCTTCGTTTTCGCGCGATGGCACACGGATTGTAACGGCCTCTGCTGATCATACAGCCCGTGTTTGGGACGCCGCGAGCGGTGTCGAGGTGGCGCGGCTTTCCAGGCATGGGGGCGCGGTGGATTCAGCCGGCTTCTCGGCGGATGGCAGCCGGATCGTGACGGCTTCGGCGGACGGAGACGCGCGGGTGTGGGGTGGGTTCTGACCGTTTGAGCCTGCAGCGGCGCAGCGACTGTTGGAATGCCTATTGTTTGATCACGTCTTGTCCCCATATCGGGCTGCGACAAACACTGTATCTTGCGGGGGTTGCCAGTCGGCAAACGCGATATATAGTGGTGCCAGCTGGAGCGGGGTACTCCGCTTTGGTGCTTTAGGAGTGAGCAGACAAAGCGGGAGACGAGTCTCCAATGGACGGCGAATTCAGGACCAACTTTGTGCGCGAACCAGGCGCATTGAAACAGCATCCGGCCTTGGTGCTGAATGCAGATTACCGGCCCCTTTCTTATTATCCTTTGTCACTTTGGCCCTGGCAAGATGCCGTCAAGGCGGCCTTTCTTGACCGGGTCAGCATCGTGGCCGAATACGACACAGAGGTGCACAGCCCCAGTATGTCAATAAAGATCCCCAGTGTGGTGGTTCTCAAAGACTATGTAAAACCTCAAAAGCGCGTGGCCTTCACGCGCTTTAATTTATTTCTGAGGGACGAATTTACCTGTCAGTACTGTGGTGCCAAAGGTGATCTGACGTTTGATCATGTGGTGCCACGTGCCAGCGGTGGGGTTACAAGCTGGGAAAACGTGGTGGCTGCCTGTAGTCCTTGCAATCTGAAAAAGGGGTCCAAGTCTCTGCGTCGGGCGGGCATGTCGCTGCGCAAACCGCCTCGGCAGCCAGGCGCGGAAGAACTGCGCAACATGGGACGTAAATTCCCCCCCAATTACCTGCATGAAAGTTGGATGGACTTTTTATACTGGGATGCAGAATTGCAGCCCTGACGCTGCAGCCCTGACGCTAAGGTGAGTTTGCAATTGAACGGCAGGCTTGTTCAGATTGAAAAAGGCTTGAGGTTTTTGATGCGAACCGCCTTTGTGGACTGAGCCGAGTGACCGAGCCGAGTGATCGGGTGCCGGGTCTTGGCGCTGACACGCCATGCTGCCGTGGGTGGCGCGTCAAAAAGATTGGGATCCGATAAAAAAGCCGCCCACAAGGATGGCTTTCGATTGCGCGTTTACCGGCCTTGTCAGCTGGTTTGTTCGGCCTTTGCCGCAGCAGCGGGACGCTTGGCCGCCTTTGAGTTCAGCGGGTCATCTTGGCGCTG
The DNA here is from genome assembly GCA_022448925.1 of Paracoccaceae bacterium. Classification (GTDB taxonomy): domain Bacteria; phylum Pseudomonadota; class Alphaproteobacteria; order Rhodobacterales; family Rhodobacteraceae; genus JAKVCP01. Next base: position 23,012 of record JAKVCP010000050.1, on the reverse strand, counting down.
CACCGATCCTTCAAAATGCGCGCCGCTTTCGATTGCGATGGTCTTGTGAATGATATCACCTTCGACACGCGCGGTTGCAGTCAACCGTACTTTGAGACCGCGGACACGTCCAACGATGCGGCCATTCACGACCACGTCGTCAGCCGTGACTTCGCCCTTGATTGTTGCGCTTTCACCGATGGTCAACAGGTGGGCGCGGATATCGCCCTCAACAGTGCCTTCAACCTGAATATCCCCGGTGGTTTTCAGGTTGCCGGTGATGTGCAGATCACTGGACAGGATCGACGCCGGAGGCTTGGCCTTGGGCGCAGAGGGTTTGAAGTCCGTGTTGCGCGGAATCGGGGCGGGATCTTGCGCCGCGGGTTTCATGTCGTCGTTCGGTCCTGGCTCGTTGATCTTGCTCTTAGAAAACATCTTGTGCTGCCTTGATATAAATCATGGGGTTGACGGGCTTACCGCCGACTCTCACCTCATAATGTAGATGCGTGCCGGTTGAACGTCCAGAGTTCCCCATATCACCGATGCGATCCCCGCGCGAGACCCTTTGCCCAACTTTTACGCGGATTTTTGCCAAATGGGCATATCGGGTTTCAATGCCGAATTCATGTTGGATCTTGATCAGGCGCCCATATCCCGACGACCAATCAGCTTTCGTGACCACGCCATCGGCCGTCGCGTAGATCGGAGTCCCATGTTTTGCGGCGAAATCGGTGCCGTTGTGCATGCGCCCCCAGCGGATCCCGAAACCGCTTGTGAAACGGAATGGATCCTTGAGCGGCTGCGCAAAGGGCGCTTTCTGCGCGGCAATGCGATAGATGTTCAGCCGGTCCATTTGGTTGAGGATGCTATTGGCGCGCTTTGCGTCCTCTGACGGCTCTTGCCCGCGTGTCGACAGCGTCAACGGCATCAGCGGACCGCCTTGGCCGGAATACCCCTTTCGCACCTGATTGATGATACGGTCAGGATCCATACCAGCGGCTTCAAACATTTTATCCAGAGGCTTGACCGAGACGGTCATCGCCTCTTCCAGTTGACGGAAAATCCGATCGTTTTGTTCCTCGACCAGCCGCAATTCCATGGTCATCTGGTCCGCGTAGTCCAGCGCTGCCTGAGCGTCCGCGACCACTTTGTCGCGTTCCTCGGCTGTTTCGGCCAGGGCTTCTGCAAGGAAATCCATAGCGCTGTCACTGTCGTTTCGTCCGCCTGACAGAACCGTTTCGCCCGCGTCCAGTTGCGCCCGAAGTGACGCCAGTTCCTCGCGTGCGGTTTCGCGGGCCTTCATCGCAGCGCGCAGAGTTGTCTGAATGACTTCAATGCCGGTTTCCAACTCACGTCGGCGGGTTTCGGATTCCAGCAGCTGGCTTTGCATCACCGAGATCTGATCAAGCGCCGTGTCAAAACGTTTATGTGCAGCCATTGCCTCTTGGGCGCGGGCGTCACGCTCGTCTGATAGCGCGTTCAGACGCATTTCGTATGTGCGCTGGTCGCGTTTGGCCTGTTCGCGAAAATTGCCCGATCCGATGCTGTCCATCAAAATCACGGCTGTGGCAATGATGGCCCAGGCGATGACAGAGGCGCTGCCCAGAAATGCAAGCGCCTGAGTTTCAGACTTGAGCCGAATGAACCGTGTGTCGGTGTCGGATCGTAAAAATAGTCGCCGCTCCGGAAAGAAGCGCTCAAGGAGCGCATGCATCTTGATCGCGAACCGCGTTCTGGCCTTCACAGTGTTCGTCATATCCCCGTCCCAATGCGGCGCTCCGTTCCCCGATCGGGCCCCTTAAGGGTTGTGAATAAGTAGCCGGTAACGATTTCGCAAGAAATTTGCGTATCCCTTGCGCAGTTCTGCGAGGATTGTTTCCGACTCGGCAAAAAATTGCCGAGATCAAGGGATTGTCAGATGCGATTCTGATCCGTCAGGGGCCAGTAAAAGTCAGGTGGAAGGCCGGCTTCGGCACGTTTTTCTTCGTTGAATGGCGGCTTAAGTGACCCTTTGAAATATTTTTTGACCAAGTCATGAAAGACCGGTTTCGGATCCAAAGCGTCGCGACCACAGAGGTAGTTGAACCATTTCGCCCCATAGGCAACGTGGCCGACTTCTTCTGCATAAATGGTTTCGAGCGCCTCAACCGCCTTCGCATCGCCCGCTTTGCGGAAAATTTCAATCATGCCGGGTGTGACGTCCAGACCTCGCGCCTCAAGCACCATGGGGACGACAGCGAGACGGCCTTGAAAGTCGCTGACGGTGTCTTCGGCCGCACGCCACATGCCCGCGTGGGCGGGCAGGGCGCCGTAGAAACTGTCATGATGTTCAAGACAATCGCACATAAGATTGAAGTGCTTGCTTTCTTCGTCGGCGGCCTTCACCCAGTCATCATAGTAGCCAAGCGGCATGTCGTTGTGGGCAAAGCGGGGGATGATGTCCCAGTGCAGATCGACGGCGTTCAGTTCGATATGCGCCACAGCATGCAGGAGCGCGATACGTCCTGTTGGGCTGCCAGGTTTGCGTTTGGGCACATCACGCGGGTCCAAAAGGTCGGGTTTTTGCGGCCGCGATGGCCGTAATGGCGGCGCTGCTCTGCCGATCTGCAAAGCGGTGCCAGCCTCACGACTGGCAAACCACTTTGCAGCATAAGCCCTGGATTTGGCGGTTTTCTCACGCCCGTCCGCGGTGGTCAGGACATCCACCGCCATGTCGCACAATGTCATCATGGCGATGCTTGTGTCAGAGTGCTTTTGCGGCGTCCAGCACCTCTTCGGCATGTCCGGGGACTTTCACCTTGCGCCAGGCCCGGACAATGGCGCCCGTGCCATCGATCAGAAAGGTCGACCGCTCAATCCCCATGTAGGTTTTTCCATACATGGATTTTTCCTTCCAGACCCCGAAATCTTCGCACAGGGTTCCGGTTTCGTCTGAAATCAGTGGGATGCCAAGCGCGTGTTTGGCGGCGAATTTTTCGTGCTTGGCCATTGAGTCCTTTGACACGCCGATGACCTTGACGCCCAGCGCGTCGAAATCGGGTTTCAGGCCGGTGAAGGCGATGCTTTCCTTCGTGCAGCCTGAGGTGTCATCCCGCGGATAGAAAAACAGGACATAGGCCTGGCCTTGCAGCGCGTCGGATGAAATTTCACCATCTTGTGTGGCAGGCAAAGAAAAGGTGGGGGCGGTTTCCAGCTTATCGGTCACGTAAGGCTCCGTCGGGGTTTTGTTGTCGTCCGTTTCATACTAACTAGCATGCGGCAACCAGAATGCGATGGGACGACAGGAATTCGTGACCCCGCACGAGCAAACTGAAACTGAGACACGTCAAAAAGCCCGCCGGTGGGTTCTTTTGGTGTGTCTGCCAATCATCTTTATCTCCAGCGTGGTGATCGCTGTCACGATCGGTGTCCTTGATCGCACGCTTTCAGCGCCAGATTGGTTGCGCAGCCGAATTGAGGCGCGATTGGCGGTCATGATGCCTCAAACGCAAGTGCGCTTTGGCGATCTGTCCCTTCAGGTTCAACGCAATGGGTTGGCGCAGTTGGCCCTGCGCGATGTGGATTTTGAAACGCGTGACGGGGCCCCGATTGCTGGTTTTTCCGATGTTTTGGTAAACGTTCAGCCCTGGTCGATTCTGAAAGGCACACCTAAGTTGCAGGGCGTCACCTTGTCGGGGGCCTTTGTGACGGTGCGCCGTGACAAGTCGGGGCGCATTGCTCTGTCGTTGGGTGCGGCGCCTGCACCTGAGGGGGCGTTTCCGGATTTGCCCACGCTGGTCCGACGGTTTGATGCCGCGCTGCAAAGCCCGTATCTGGCGCAGTTGACAACGGTGAGCGCGGACGGGCTGACGCTCCGCTACGAGGACGCGCGGGCCCGTCGTGCCTGGACCGTAGACGGTGGACGCGCGGATCTGGTGCGAGATTTTGGAACGGTGACGATTCGGGGTGATTTCGCAGTCCTGGGCGGCAGAGACACGGCTGCGTCGGTATCGGTCAGCGTTGAAAGCGATGAAGGTGAAAGCAGCCTTAAGCTTGGCGTTTCGATGGCGGATGTGGCGTCCGAAGATATTTCTTCTCAAGGTCCGGCCCTGGCGTGGCTTAGGGCCTTGCGCGCGCCCATTTCCGGGGCTCTTCGCGCCGAGATGTTTGAGGATGGCAGCCTGGGTCCTTTGGATGCCACGCTTGAAATCGGCCAGGGTGTCTTGCAACCCAATGACGAAACCAGCCCGGTGCCCTTCAGCCACGCCCGCACAGAGTTCACCTTTGAACCCGATACAGGCGCGCTGACCTTCGACGACATATCGGTGGCGAGCGGATGGGGGGATGTTCAGGCCGAGGGCCGGGCAACATTGCAGGATATGACAAACGGCTGGCCCGCGCGGATGTTGGGGCAGTTCACCTTGCGCGATATCAATACCAACCCGGATGGGTTTTTTGATCAGGCCCTGACGCTGGCGCGGGTCGACGCCGATTTTATGCTGGACCTTAACCCATTTCGGGTGCGTCTTGGACAGCTGTATTTTGACGATCCCGATCTGCCCCTGCGTGCCAAGGGAGAACTTGTCGCGGATCCCAAGGGTTGGCGGTCGCGCGCAGAGCTGTCGTTGGAGGGCATGACAGACGCCACTCTGGAACGCCTTTGGCCTTCGCATCTCAAGCCGGTCACGCGGCGGTGGATTGTGACCAATATCCTTGAGGGTGTCATGACGCAGGGCCGTCTTGTTTTGCGCAAAGTGCCTGACCAGCCCGCCACGGTGGAGGTGGATGCCGATTTTTCGCAGGCCACTGTGCGGTTCTTGAAGCAGATGCCTCCGCTTGAAAAGGCGCGTGGCAAGCTGACGCTACAGGACAACAGGATGGTCGTGTGGCTGGCCTCTGGTCAGATACAGGCGCCCCAGGGCGGACCTGTTGATGTCAGCGGCTCGGTTTTTGCCGTTCCCGATGTTCGGGTGCCGAATGCACCGGTCACAGTCGATCTGGAGTTGCAGGGCGCGATCACCAGCGGCCTTTCGGTGCTCGATTTGCCGCCGCTACGGATCATGCAGCGGGCGGGACAGCCTGTTGATCTGGCGCAGGGCGAGGTATCGGCGCAGGCACGGCTGGGCTTTGACCTTGCAAAGAACCTCAAGCCTGATGATATCCGGTTCACGACCACAGCGAAGATGCGTGACGTTCAGACTGACAAATTGATCCGCGGCCGCCAGCTGTCCGCCAAGGTTCTGGCCTTGAACGCCGACAATGACATGCTTTCAATTGAGGGGGCCGCGACACTGGATGGCGTGCCGGCCCGTGGGGTGTGGCGCCAGCCTCTCGGGCCTGCCGGGCAAGAGGGCAGTGTCTTTTCGGGGCATCTGCAAGTGTCACAATCCGCGGCAGATGCCTTTGGTATTGCTTTGCCGGAAAATTCCCTGAGCGGTCGTGCGGAATCTGACCTTGAGGTATTGATCAAGCGGGGGACGCCGCCTGCCTTCCGCCTGACATCGGACCTGGCTGGGCTTGGCGCCCGTCTGGCCCCGCTTGGGTGGCAGATTTCCAAAGACAGGACCGGTGAGCTGGAAATCAGCGGCACCCTGGGAGAGCCGGCGGTCATTGACCGGATTGCGATCAATGCCGGTAAATTGTCTGCCGTTGGTGCCTTGCGGTTGACTGAAGATGGCGGGCTTGATCGACTGACATTTTCCTCTGTTCGGATGGCCGATTGGCTGCGGGCCCCGATCACGCTGGTGGGGCGCGGCGCGGGCCGGGCGCCAGCGATCGAGATCAATGGCGGCAGCCTCGATATGCGCAAAATTCCCGCAGGTGGCAGCACATCCAGCCTGGGCACGGTCACGCCTGTGTCTCTGGCGTTGGAAACGCTGCAGATTTCAGAGGGAATGCGCTTGTCGGATTTTCGGGGTGCATTTGACACCGGGGCTGGCTTTTCGGGTGAGTTCACGGCACGCGTAAATGGTGACGCCCCGATCCGCGGCGCGGCTGTGGCACAGGACGGTCGAACATCCTTCCGGATCCAGTCGGATGATGCGGGTCGGGTCATGAAGGCCGCGGGGTTGATCAAATCCGCCAAATCCGGACAAATGGACCTGACGCTCGTTCCTACAGCGGACGAAGGCGTTTATGATGGCACCTTGAAAATACAGAACATAAGCTTGCAGGACGCGCCTGCCATTGCGGGATTGCTGGATGCCATTTCCATCGTTGGGCTGATTGATCAATTGCAAACGGGCGGCATCTTTTTTGCCAATGTCGAGGCGAAGTTCCGGCTGACCCCGGACCGTGTGATCCTGACCCGGTCAAGCGCGACGGGCCCCAGCATGGGGCTGGCACTGGACGGGTATTATGACTTGTCGAGTGGGCAGATGGACATGCAGGGCACGCTGTCGCCGCTCTTTCTTCTCAATGGTATCGGCAGCATTCTGACCCGCAAGGGCGAGGGGCTGTTTGCATTTGGCTTCACGCTGGGTGGAACAGCTGATGCCCCCAAGGTAAGTGTGAACCCGCTTTCGGTTTTGACACCCGGGATGTTCCGTGAAATCTTTCGCCGCCCGGCCCCCAAGCTTTCCCAATAGGACCTTCATGCAACTGAGTGACTTTGATTTCGATCTGCCTGAGCAGCTGATCGCAACGCGGCCCGCGCGGCCACGGTCTTCGGCAAGACTTTTGGTCGCTGAGGGCGCGGGGATAAGCGATGCTCGGGTTACGGACCTGACGCGCTGGCTGCGCCCGGGCGATCGGCTGGTGCTGAACGATACGCGAGTTATTCCAGCACGGCTGCGGGGCACGCGCCACCGGACCACAGGGCAGGGTGAGAGTGTTGCCTCGATCGAGGTGACGCTGGCCATGCCAAGGGCCGACGGAACGTGGAACGCTTTGGTCAAGCCACTGCGCAAGCTGGAAGACGGTGAGAGCATAAATTTTCAGGGCGGTTTACAGGCGCAGTGCCTTGGCCGCGATTCCGGTCAGGCAGTGTTGCGATTTAATCTGCAGGGCGATGATTTCGACACGGCTCTGGCTCTGGCCGGGCAGATTCCGTTGCCGCCCTACATTGCCGCAAAACGGGAAGCGGATGCGCAAGACCGCGATGACTATCAAACGATATGGGCGCGAAATGCGGGGGCGGTTGCGGCCCCCACGGCATCGCTGCACTTTGACGAAGATCTGATGCAGGCCCTGCACGCCCACGGCGTCGACGTCAGCTTTGTCACCTTGCACGTCGGCGCAGGCACATTCCTGCCAGTCAAGGTAGAGGATGTCACGACCCATAAGATGCATGCCGAATGGGGGGCTGTCTCGGCCCAGGCCGCTGCCGAGATAAACGCGACCAGGGCTGCTGGTGGCCGAGTGATCCCTGTGGGAACCACTGCTTTGCGCCTCATCGAAAGCGCCGCGACAGAGGCCGGGATGCGCGACTGGCAGGGAGAGACGGAAATTTTCATTTACCCCGGCTATCGTTTCAAGGTCACAGATGGATTGATGACGAACTTCCATTTGCCCAAATCAACGCTTCTGATGCTGGTCTCGGCTTTGATGGGGCAAGAGTGTATTCGTTCGATTTATGCCCATGCGGTTGCGCACCAGTATCGGTTTTTTTCTTACGGAGACGCTTCGCTTTTGCTGCCCGTAACCGACATTGCGTCGTAATTGAACATGCAGGGCTGATCTCGGCCATGCGACAAGGCACGTGTCGCGAATTTGCGCGCCACAACCCATAAAGGACCCGCCGATGTTTTCCGTTCTGTCCAGCGCTTGGGCGCTGCTTCTGGGCATGATGCTGTTGATGATTGGCAACGGGCTGCAAGGCACATTGCTGGGCGTCAGAGGCGAAATCGAGGGCTTTTCCACCTTTGAAATGTCCTTTGTCATGGCGGCCTATTTTCTGGGGTTTTTAGGCGGCTCCCGGTTGACACCAGACATGATCCGGCGGGTTGGACACGTTCGCGTCTTTGCCGCTTTGGCCTCATTCATCTCAGCGGTGCTGATCCTGTTTCCGACCTTTGCTGACCCGATTGCCTGGTCAGTTGGCCGCGTGGTCATTGGGTTTTGTTTCTCTGGTGTTTACGTCACGGCGGAAAGTTGGCTGAACAACGCCGCAACGAATGAGAATCGCGGAAAGGCGCTGTCACTGTACATGATCGTTCAGATGATCGGCGTGGTCTCGGCGCAGGGCCTGTTGCTGGTGGCAGATCCGTCTGGCTATGTTTTGTTCGTGATACCATCGGTTTTGGTGTCGATTTCCTTTGCACCCATTCTGTTATCGATCAGTCCGACCCCGGCGTTTGACAGCACCAAGCCAATGACACTGCTGGAGCTTTTGCGGGTGTCTCCGTTGGGGTGCGTGGGCATGTTTCTGTTGGGGGGGGTCTTTGCCGCCCAATTCGGAATGGGGGCTGTCTACGGCGCAGAGGCGGGGATGTCGCTGTCACAGATTTCGTTGTTTGTGGCGACCTTTTATATTGGCGCCGTATTGATCCAATATCCTCTTGGCTGGCTGTCAGACAGAATGGATCGGCGGTTTCTGATCCTGATTGTCGCGGCAACCTGCGCGGTTGGGGGCAGCATTGGTATTGTGTTTGATGGCGTTTACAACATGCTTCTGGTTGCTGCGTTCCTGGTCGGAGGCATGTCGAACCCTTTGTATTCCCTGCTGTTGGCCTACACGAACGATTTTCTGGAGTTCGAGGACATGGCCAGTGCCTCGGGTGGGCTCTTGTTCATCAACGGGATCGGAGCGGTCACGGGGCCAGTGATTACGGGGTGGATCATGGGTGTGATCGGCGCGCCGGGATTTTTTCTCGTGATTTGTGTGTTGATGGCCAGTCTTGCGATCTACGCGGCATACCGCATGACCCAGCGTGCGGCCCCCTCGGTCGAGGATACCGGAACCTATGCGCCGCTTGCCCCAAGTGCGTCACCTGTCTTTGTTGAAGTCGCACAGGAATACGCCATCGAACAAGCCCAAGACACTGAGCCTGGAAATTCCTCATCGGCGGCATAATGTTGCCATCGGAACGCCAATTGAGCGGTTTATGTCGGTTTGATGCAATTCTTTACTTCAATTTGGGCGCAACACTTTCTTAATGTTCCCAAGGTGGTCGAAAGCGAAACGCAGGAGGCAAAAATGGTTTCGCCCGAAGAGATATTGAAGTTCTGGTTGGACGATACGGATCCGACAGGCTGGTATTCAAGTTCCGATGAAATGGACAGCGTCATTCGAGAAAAATTCGAACAGACCTGGGTCGCTGCAATGGAGGGCAAATACGCGCTGTGGCTGACCTATCCCAGTGGCGCCCTTGCCTATATCATCTTGACCGATCAATTTCCCCGCAACATGTTCCGAGGAACGGCAAAGGCGTTTTCGTCTGATCACATTGCACGTGCGGCCGCCAAGCAGTCCATTCACCGTGGCTGGGATCTGAAGATCGACGGAGATGCCCGCCAGTTCTTTTACATGCCCCTGATGCATTCCGAAAACCTGTGTGACCAGGAACGCTGCATTCGCCTGATGAAAGAGCGCATGGATGATGGCGAAAAAAATCTTTTGCATGCCAAGGCTCACCGCGAAGTCATTCGGCTTTTTGGCCGGTTTCCAACACGCAACGATGCTTTGGCACGGTGCTCGACCAGCAGCGAAAAACAGTATGTCGCACAAGGCGGCTATGGCGCCACGGTGCGCAAGCTGCAAGCGGCGTGCTGATCCGCTTACATGGCGCCTTCACAGCCACTCAAGCGACGCGCCCTGCGTCGCTTTTTTGTTTGCGGGGGTGAAAACGTGGCGGATTGAGGCCCGCTTCGCATTCGCCTAACCTCATGCGGACACAGAATGGATGCGGGAGGGGCCGATGGCGGCACAGAGCTTTGACATGATCGTGATTGGCGCGGGTCCGGGCGGCTATGTCGCCGCGATACGAGGCGCCCAGCTGGGATTGAAGGTCGCGATCATCGAACGAGAGCACATGGGCGGTATCTGCCTGAACTGGGGATGCATTCCAACCAAGGCAATGCTGCGATCCTCCGAGGTCTTTCATCTGATGCACCGGGCCAAAGAGTTCGGTTTGCGTGCCGAAAAGATCGGGTTTGATTTGGACTCCGTCGTCAAACGGTCTCGTGCGGTGGCAAAACAGCTGAATGGTGGTGTTGCCCATCTGCTCAGGAAGAACAAGGTGGCAACCTTTTCAGGAGAGGCGACGGTCTCTGCGCCGGGGCAGGTCGTGGTCAAGGGGGCGAAGGGCACAGAGACGCTGCGGGCCGACAATATTGTTTTGGCAACGGGGGCCCGCGCGCGGGAGCTGCCCGGCCTGGAAGCGGATGGAGATCTTGTCTGGACCTACAAGCACGCCCTTGTGCCGCCTCGGATGCCCAAAAAGCTGCTGGTGATCGGATCCGGTGCAATCGGGATCGAATTTGCCAGCTTTTACAATACGCTCGGGGCTGAAACGACCGTGGTTGAGGTGATGGACCGGATTTTGCCAGTAGAGGATGCCGAGATCAGTGCCTTTGCCAAGAAACAGTTTGAAAAGCAGGGCATGACGATTCGCGAAAAGGCCATGGTGACCCAATTGGACCGTGGCAAAGGTGTGGTCACGGCGCATGTCAAGCAGGGGGACAAGCTGTCAAAAGACACCTTTGATACCGTTATTTCAGCGGTCGGCATTGTTGGCAATACCGAAGGTCTTGGGCTTGAAACGCTGGGCGTCGCCGTAGATCGAACTCACGTTGTGACAGATGCCATGTGTCGCACGGGTGTCGAGGGGATCTATGCCATCGGGGATCTGGCAGGGGCACCATGGTTGGCTCACAAGGCCAGCCACGAAGGCGTCGTGGTTGCCGAATTGATCGCCGGAGGACATCCTCATGCCGTTGATCCTGACAGCATCGCCGGATGCACATACTGTCAGCCGCAGGTCGCAAGCGTTGGCCTGACCGAAGCGCAGGCACGAGAGCGCGCCAAGCAGCACGGCTATGACATCAAGGTCGGCCGTTTTCCGTTTGTCGGAAATGGCAAGGCCATCGCGTTGGGAGAACCCGAAGGACTGGTCAAGACCATATTCGATGCGCGAACCGGGGCCTTGCTTGGGGCACATATGGTCGGTGCCGAAGTGACAGAACTGATCCAGGGCTATGTGGTGGGTCGCCAGTTGGAAACAACCGAGCAGGATCTGATGCAGACTGTTTTCCCGCATCCAACGCTAAGCGAAATGATGCACGAAAGTGTGCTGGATGCCTTTGGCAAGGCCATCCATTTCTGAAAAATGGTCAGTCCTCGGCGCCGGGCTGTATAGCCTTTAGCCTGGCTTCAAGCAGTTTACGCCCCCGAACCGCCGCAAGTCGGACACGGATGGCGGTCAGATAGGCCTCTTCCAAAGTGGTAGATGAGGCGGCGATTGTTTTCGCCACCTCTTCATACAACTGGTCATCGCCGGTACGGGCCATGACTTTCATTGTGTCCTGCGCCAGTTTGTCGGCGATGTCCTCCACATGCGACATCGCGGCGTCACCTCGTGTTTTCGGTCAGACGACGTTTTACATAATGGGTCACGTTCCCGATCATGGTGTCCATGTGGGGCTCTTCGAAGAAATGACCGGCGCCTTCGATTTCTTCGTGGGTGATCGTGATTCCTTTTTGTTCATGCAACTTGTTGACCAGCGAATGCGTGTCCGCCGTCGGCGCAACACGGTCGTTTGTCCCGTTGATGATCAGCCCTGAGCTGGGGCAGGGTGCGAGGAACGAAAAATCATACATGTTTGCCGGTGGCGACACTGATATGAAACCTGTGATTTCCGGCCGACGCATCAAAAGCTGCATGCCGATCCACGCCCCGAACGAAAAGCCGGCCACCCAGCAGTGTTTGGAGTTGTTGTTCATCGACTGCAGATAATCCAGCGCCGAGGCGGCATCGCTAAGCTCGCCAACGCCCTGATCATATTCGCCCTGGCTGCGGCCAACGCCGCGAAAGTTAAAGCGCAACACGGTAAATCCCATGTTGTAGAAGGCATAATGCAGGTTGAAGACGACCTTGTTGTTCATTGTGCCGCCAAATTGAGGATGCGGATGCAGCACGATGGCGATGGGGGCGTCTCTGTCTTTTTGAGGGTGGTAGCGGCCTTCTAGGCGGCCTTCGGGTCCGGGAAAAATCACCTCGGGCATGGGGTCCGTATCTCCTTGCGGCCGGGCTGCAAACTTGACGAGTTTGCTCAAGTACCTTAGAATCATTCTAAGTCAGCATCGATTGCAGACTTTTGTCTGACGGCAAATAGGCGTTTGCGCGAGCCGCGTCAATCACATGGTCCAAGAGAGGTCTACAGGCAGTCATGAAGTTAAGCACCAAGGGACGATATGCAATGGTGGCCCTCGCTGATATCGCATTGCAACCTGACGACGTTTTGGTCACGCTTGGGGATGTTTCGCGGCGGCAGGATGTCTCGTTGCCCTATCTTGAGCAGTTGTTTGTGAAGTTGCGGCGTGCAGGTTTGGTCGTATCTGTTCGAGGGCCGGGTGGCGGATACAAACTTGCCAAACCAATGACGGATATACGGGTGGTGGATATACTTGCTGCCGTGGATGAAACGGTGGACGCCATGCACAAGGGGGCAGGGGCTTCGGGTGGAGCGTCTGGCAGCCGGGCGCAGTCTTTGACAAACCGTTTGTGGGAAGGGTTGAGTGCCCATGTCTATGTGTTTTTGCACCAGACAAGATTATCGGATGTGATCCAGAACGAATTGGCGCCGTGTCCGGCTGTTCCTTCGCTCTTTTCAGTGGTGGATGACGTTTGATCAACGGATGTGGCAAGGGCCGAGGGGGCGTGGATCAGCAAGATCAGCTTGGGTGCGACACATACGGCATGTGTGACCGCCCGCTGTGGTCGTTGAATGAGTATTTCGGGAAAGATGAAAGTGGGGCCGCGTGAAGAGGGTTTACCTCGATCATAATGCAACAACGCCTTTGCGTGTTGAGGCGCGCGAGGCAATGATTGCGGCTATGGATGTGGTCGGGAATCCGTCCTCTGTTCACGGCGAAGGTCGGGCTGCGAAAACACTGGTTGAGCGTGCACGAGCGCAGGTTGCGCAGGCATTTGGTGCAGAGGGGGCTGATGTGATCTTCACCTCTGGCGCTACGGAAGCTGCGGCCTTGGCTTTGGCGGGAGGCGCGGATGGCAGTCGGAACTTTCCTTCGCCGGTTGAGCACGATGCTGTCGCTGCCTGGCATCGGGGGGGCGATGGGGCAGCGCCTTCGCTTTCAGAGGATTGGCGTTTTGGACCAGATGGTGCCTTGGTTGCCTCATTCGGGTCGGGCCTGATGGCGGAATGCCTTTCGGAGGGGCGTCGGCGCATAGTTTCTGTCACAGCGGCCAACAGTGAAACTGGCATTTTGCATGACACGCAAGCTTTTGCCTCTGACGCGGGGGCCGGAACGTCCCATAGGCTTTTTGTCGATGCTACCCAGGCCTTTGGTAAGACACCCTTTGCGTTCAATTGGAGCGGCGCGGACATGGCGATCTGCTCGGCGCACAAGCTTGGTGGCCCCAAGGGTATTGGCGCTTTGGTGGTCAAGCGCGGCACGGATCTGGCGGCGCAGATCAAGGGTGGAGGCCAGGAAATGGGGCGGCGTTCAGGTACGGAAAACGTTGTTGGCATTGCCGGGTTCGGTGCTGCGGCAGAGGCCGCGGCCCGTGATTTGGCCGAGGGCCGTTGGGTGTTGGTTGAAAAACTTAGAAACATTCTAGAATCAGCTATTGAGGTCTCGGCGAAAGGGGCTATTTTTGTTGGGAAATCAGCGTCGCGGTTACCCAATACATCCTGTTTCGCTGTGCCGGGATGGAAGGGGGAAACCCAAGTGATGCAGATGGATTTGGCGGGCTTTGCGGTTTCGGCAGGGTCGGCTTGTTCCAGCGGCAAGGTTCGTGGTTCTCGGGTTCTGACCGCTATGGGCTACGGCCCTGACGTGGCCTCTTGTGCCATTCGCGTCAGCCTGGGGCTGGACACGACAGAAAGTGATGTTGGCCGCTTTGTTGAAACGTGGTTGACCAAATATGAAAAACACCGCGCGCGGGCCGCGTGATCTGGACGATCGGAAGGAAACACAAGATGGCTGCTTTGGACCACGTCGAGGTCAAGGAAGGTGTCGACCAGGAAACTGTCGATGCCGTACGTGAAGTAGGCGGTGCCTACAAATACGGCTGGGAAACCGAGATCGAGATGGAATATGCCCCCAAGGGGCTGACGCCGGATATCGTGCGGTTGATTTCGGAAAAGAACGATGAGCCGGAGTGGATGACCGAATGGCGTCTACAGGCCTATGAACGCTGGCTGCACAAGGAAGAACCCGATTGGGCGATGGTGGACTATCCTGAAATCGATTTTCAGGATCAGTATTATTATGCGCGCCCAAAATCGATGGCTGAAAAACCTAAGTCGCTGGATGAGGTCGACCCAAAGCTGCTGGCCACCTATGAAAAGCTGGGCATTCCGCTGAAAGAGCAGATGATCCTTGCCGGCGTGGAAGGTGCAGAGAATGCGCCGGCCGAAGGTCGTAAGGTTGCCGTGGACGCGGTGTTTGACTCGGTATCCGTGGGCACGACATTCCAGGCAGAGCTGAAGAAGGCAGGGGTGATCTTTTGCTCCATTTCCGAGGCGATCCGGGAACATCCCGAGCTGGTGAAGAAGTACCTCGGAAGCGTGGTTCCGGTCTCAGACAACTTCTATGCGACGCTGAACTCGGCTGTGTTTTCCGATGGATCCTTTGTCTATGTCCCACCGGGCGTGCGCTGCCCGATGGAGCTGTCGACCTATTTCCGCATCAACGCCGAGAACACCGGCCAGTTTGAACGCACGCTGATCATCGCCGACAAAGGGTCTTATGTCAGTTATCTGGAGGGCTGCACTGCGCCCCAACGTGATACCTCGCAGTTGCACGCGGCGGTTGTTGAAATCATCATCGAAGAAGACGCCGAGGTGAAATACTCGACCGTTCAGAACTGGTATCCCGGCGATGAAAACGGCAAGGGCGGCATCTATAACTTTGTGACCAAGCGCGCCGATTGCCGGGGTGACCGGGCCAAGGTGATGTGGACGCAGGTCGAAACCGGTTCGGCGGTGACCTGGAAGTATCCATCCTGCATCCTGCGCGGTGAGGAAAGCCAGGGCGAGTTCTACTCGATCGCGATTGCCAACAACCACCAGCAGGCCGACACCGGCACCAAGATGGTGCATCTGGGCAAGAACACCAAGTCGCGGATCGTCTCGAAAGGCATCTCGGCTGGCGTTGCACAGAACACCTATCGCGGGCTTGTCTCGATGCATCCGAAGGCCAAGAACGGGCGGAACTACACCCAGTGTGACAGCCTGCTGATCGGTGACAAATGCGGGGCGCACACGGTGCCTTACATCGAGGTCAAGAACAACTCCGCCCGGGTGGAGCATGAGGCGACCACGTCCAAGGTAGATGACGACCAGCTGTTCTATTGCCGCCAGCGCGGGATGGACGAGGAAGAGGCGGTTGCTCTGGTTGTGAACGGCTTCTGCAAGGAGGTGCTGCAGGCACTGCCGATGGAGTTTGCCATGGAAGCGCAGCAGCTGGTGGCGATTTCGCTTGAGGGGTCGGTGGGGTGAAGGAACCGCGCAAGCGATACGGCTATGGTCTGCGCGACATTCCTGTGTATGGGCGCATCCTGTACGAAATCCCAATGGGTTCGCTTGCTGGAATATTTGTGGGCTGTGTAGCGTATTTTACAGGCTCTTTCTGGGTTTCACTGGTGACGTGTTGGTTTTGGATTTCTGTTTTGTGGAACGAAGGAACCTATGGTTTCGGAAGCTGGTCCGATCGTCTTGAACGATGGGTGAAGAGCGGCGCGACTGCGTCGATTGTGACTGGAATGGCTACTATGCAACTGTTGGTGGCGATTTCGCTTGAAGGGTCGGTTGGGTAATTCATGGACGCGAACGAGCGCGCGCGCGAAGAAGTAAGAGTCTTTGAATACAATGCTAAAGAAGGCGTTCGCGCGGTTGCATTTGCATGGTTTTTGAGGCGTGTCGCGCTGCCGCTGGGAGCGTTCTTGGTTTTGGTCATGATTGGCGCATTTGCGGCAAACGGCGTTTTGGCAGGCACGCTAAGTATCGCGATCTTTGGCGGCCCATTGGTGGCGCTCTTTCTATTCACGACGGGACAAGGTCGAAAAGTTGTAAGGTACTGGATCCGTGACAAAAGGGAACAAGACAGCCAGGAGATGCAGGAGTGATCCGCATGACCCTCCTCCCAGCCGCTCTGACCGGCCTCTTCTGCGCGGTCTTCGCAGGCGTTGTTGACGTCATCACCGATGCGCTCGACATGATGACCGTCGTGATTTTCGCATTCATTTCGGGCTTCTGTGGAAGCCTCTTCGCGCGGTTCATCCTGCGCGCCACCGGGTCAGAGGACCAGACATGAACCCTTGGGGAGAGAAACGGAGCACCGCCATGATCGTGACCACCACACCCAGCGTCGAAGGCTATCAGATTGCCGAATACAAGGGCATCGTCGTGGGCGAGGCCATTCTGGGCGCCAACGTCTTTCGCGATATCTTTGCGGGTATCACCGACATCATCGGCGGCCGCTCGGGCGCCTATGAGGCAAGCCTCGCCGAGGCGCGTGACACCGCCATCCGCGAGTTGGAAGAGCGGGCGGTGGCCAAAGGCGCGAACGCGGTGGTTGGCGTCGACCTTGATTACGAGGTGATCAACAACATGCTGATGGTCAGCGCCTCTGGCACGGCGGTGGTTCTGGGATGATCCAGGAATTGGTTCAGCAGTCTGCGGGCGTAGGCATCGGCGTGTTTTTGGGCACGTTGATCGGGCTTTTTGTGCGCAAGCGCTCGGGCAAGACAGAGGGTCTGCTGGGTGGATCGGTATTCATGACGGCCTCGGCGGCTGGCGGCGCGGCGCTGCTGGTCATGATGGCCATTCGAGCGGTGCTATAGGACCGTAGAGACACACACTTACGCCCTGAGACATTGGGCAGGAACTGGAAAAATGCTGGAAATCAAAAACTTGCACGCGCAACTGGAAGAAGAGGACAAGAAAATCCTCAAAGGTGTCGAGCTGACGGTTGAAGCGGGCAAAGTGCATGCGATCATGGGACCAAACGGGTCGGGCAAGTCGACACTCAGCTATGTGCTGTCAGGCCGGGATGGGTACGAAGTGACCGAGGGCTCGGCCACGCTGGCGGGCGACGACATTCTAGAGATGGAGCCAGAAGAGCGCGCCGCCGCTGGCCTGTTCCTGGCGTTTCAATATCCAGTGGAAATTCCCGGTGTTGGCAACATGACGTTTCTGCGCACAGCTGTGAACGCCCAGCGAAAGGCACGCGGCGAAGAGGAAATGAATGCGGCTGATTTCCTCAAGGTGATCCGCGAAAAAGCCAAATCGCTGAAAATTGACGCCGATATGCTTAAGCGCCCGGTCAACGTGGGCTTTTCAGGCGGTGAGAAAAAGCGAAATGAGATCCTGCAGATGGCGATGCTGGAACCCAAGATGTGCATCCTGGATGAAACGGACTCGGGGCTTGATGTGGATGCCATGAAGCTGGTTGCCGAAGGTGTGAACGCTCTGCGCAACGAAGGCCGCGGTTTTTTGGTCATCACGCATTACCAGCGTCTGCTTGATCACATCAAACCGGATGTCGTGCACATCATGGCCAATGGCAAGATCGTCAAATCAGGTGGTCCAGAGTTGGCGCTTGAGGTCGAGAACAACGGCTATGCTGGCTTGTTGGAGGAGGTGGCGTAATGGCTCTGTCGCAACCAAAGACTGATGCGACCGAGGCGCGGTTGGCCGCGATGCAGCAACCGCAGGGCGGCTGGACCGCCATGGCGCGTGGACAGGCTGTGACACGGGTGCGAGAGATGGGGCTGCCAGCCCGCCGCGATGAGTACTGGAAGTACACGCGTCCCGATACTCTGGTCAGTCCCGAGGCGCCGCAGGCCGCGCTTTTTGAGACGCAGGAGGCACCGGTTTTTGATCAGGTGGAGCGGCTGAAAATTGTCTTTGTCGATGGTGTGTTCGATGCCGAAGCCTCTGATGATTTCACGCTTGAGGGCGTGACGATCGAGCGTCTGGCCGATGTTGCCAGTGCCGATATTCACTGGGCACTCGATCTTTACGGTGTGCTTGAGGCCAACGGTCAAGATCCCGTTCAGCGGCCTTTGGCTGCGTTGAATACGGCGTTCGCGTCGGATGGGGTGCTGATACATGCGACCGCCGTTGCGGCCAAACCGATCAGCATAATATACCGCCACACGGACACCGCGTCTGACGTGCTTTTGCATCATGTGGTCAAAGTGGACGCCGGTGCCGCAGTGACCGTTCTGGAAAGTGGGCCGGCAGCGGCGCGCTTCAATGGCAGCATTGAAATCGACATCGCTGACGGGGGCGCCTTCCATCATGTGCGGACGCAGGGACGTGATCATGAATGCCGTGCGGCGACCCATCTCTTTGCGCGCCTTGGTGTCGGCTCAGTCATGAAAAGCTTTACCCTGACTGCAAACGGTGTGATGACCCGCAATGAAACCGTGGTAGAGCTGACAGGTGACGACGCCATAGCTCATGTCGCGGGGGCCAGCCTCGGAGACGGGGATTTTCACAATGACACCACCGTTCTTGTCACTCATGACGCGGTGAATTGTGAAAGTCGGCAGGTGTTCAAAAAGGTGCTGCGGAACGGCGCAACGGGAGTTTTTCAGGGCAAGATCCTGGTCAAGCCCGATGCGCAAAAGACCGATGGGTATCAGATCAGCCAATCGCTTTTGCTGGATGGCGACAGCCAGTTCCTGGTCAAACCAGAGCTTGAAATCTACGCCGATGACGTGGCGTGCTCACATGGCTCAACATCTGGTGCAATCGATGAAGAGGCGCTGTTTTACCTGCGCTCTCGCGGTGTCCCGACCGGTGAGGCAACAGACCTTTTGACGCTGGCTTTCCTGGCCGAAGCGGTTCAGGAAATCGAGGATGAGGCGTTGTCTGAGGAAATCATCGACAGGATTGGCGCCTGGTTGCTTCGCCGCCGCGCAGACTAGGACGATGGCGATTAGCAAAGATATCCTCGCCACTTACCGTGGTCCAGCCACGGTCGTGCGGCGTCTTTTGTCCATGGGACCGCGTGAAGACCGGGCACTGGTCTATCTGATGGCCGGGTGCGCCTTGGTGTTTACAAGTCAACTGCCAGCGTTGTCACGTCAGGCCTATTTGACAGGCGCAGAGCTCAATCCTTTGCTGGGGGGCGCTTTGTTGGGCTGGGTGTTCATTGCGCCTTTGTTTTTCTATGTGCTGGCCGCCATCAGCCATGCTGTGGCGTTGGGTCTTGGTGGCAGAGGGGATTGGTATGGTGCGCGACTGGCCTTGTTCTGGGCATTCCTTGCGTCGGCGCCTCTGATCTTGCTCTACGGGCTTGTGGCTGGCTTTGTAGGCCCTGGACCGGCTTTGAACCTGACGGGCGGATTTTGGGTCGTGGCATTCCTGTGGTTTTGGATTGCTGGCCTGCGCGAAGCAGAAAAAGGAGTGATGGCGTGACGCTGTCATGGGTTCTGCAGACGGCATTCGAAACCATATCGGCACCAGGGACCGTTGCCCGGCAACTGCTGGACATGCGCTTGGGACGACACGCTTTGCTTATGTCTTTCGCGCTGGTTGCGGTTCTAAATACGCTGGTATTTTCCGCCTCTGTCTTGACCCTTCCACAAGATGACATGACACGGCAGGTATTCGGATCGCCGCTCGTGTTTATGGCGATTTTCATGGGAACCTTGGCTGTCACGACGGTGGCATTGACCTGGGTCGGGCGGATGTTAGGCGGCACTGCGGATCTGTTTCAGATGGCAACTCTGACGATCTGGATGCAGGTCTTGCGTTTCCTGGCCCAAGTGGGGCTGGCCGTGCTGTCCTGGATCAGTGTTGCGCTGGCCTCGTTCGCGGTGGTGGCTGTCTCTGTGCTGGGGCTTTGGATCTTGCTTAATTTCGTAAATGTGGCGCATGGGTTTGGCAGCCTCGCCCGATCGGCCGTCGTGTTGATTGGATCGGTTTTCGGTATGGCCATGGTGTTAACTGTCTTGCTGACACTTGCAGGCTTGGGGACAACGGGACCTTGACTATGTATGACATTGATAAAATCCGCAGCGACTTTCCGATCCTCTCAAGGGAGGTGAACGGAAAACCGTTGGTCTATCTTGACAATGGGGCGTCCGCACAAAAACCGCAGGTCGTCATTGACGCTGTCACCCGCGGATATGCCGAAGAATATGCTAATGTTCACAGGGGCCTACACTATCTTTCTAATCTTGCGACGGAGAAGTACGAAGCGGTTCGCGGGACGATTGCCCGGTTTTTGAATGCCGCCGATGAAAATGAGATCGTATTGAATTCGGGCACCACCGAAGGCATCAACACGGTCGCATATGGTTGGGCGATGCCACGTCTGCAGGCAGGCGACGAGATCATCCTGAGCGTGATGGAGCACCATGCCAACATCGTACCCTGGCATTTTCTACGAGAGCGGCAGGGCGTTGTCCTCAAGTGGGTTGATGTGGACGCCAGCGGTGGTCTTGATCCGCAGGCAGTTCTTGATGCCATCACACCCAAAACCAAGCTGATAGCCATCACGCAGATGTCCAACGTTTTGGGCACGCGGGTCGACGTCAAGTCGATCTGCGCCGGCGCCAGAGCGCAGGGGGTCGCGGTCTTGGTGGATGGCTCGCAGGGGGCGGTGCATGCGCCTGTTGACGTGCAGGATATCGGCTGCGATTTCTATGCCATCACCGGCCACAAGCTGTACGGTCCTTCTGGTTCTGGTGCGATTTACATGCGTAAAGAGCGCATGGCTGAAATGCGTCCCTTTATCGGTGGCGGAGATATGATTCGTGAGGTGCACAAAGACGTCGTCACCTACGCGGATCCCCCCATGCGCTTTGAGGCCGGAACCCCAGGAATTGTTCAGACAATTGGTTTGGGTGTTGCGCTGAACTACCTGATGGATCTGGGTATGCAGAACGTGGCTGCGCATGAAGACTGTTTGCGTGATTACGCCCGCGCACGTTTGGAGGGGCTGAACTGGCTGCAGGTTCAGGGCACAACACGGGACAAAGCTGCGATTTTTTCGTTTACCATAGATGGCGCGGCCCACGCCCATGATATCTCGACCATTCTGGACAAAAAAGGGGTGGCGGTTCGTGCCGGACAGCATTGCGCCGGGCCTCTTATGGAGCATCTCGGGGTGACGGCAACCTGTCGTGCCTCATTTGGGCTCTACAATACAGAAGCCGAGGTTGACACCCTGGTAGATGCGTTGGAATTGGCACATGACCTGTTTGCTTAGGCCAAAAGCAAACGGTGATTTGCGCCGTGGCGAAGCGCGATTTGTGCGCGGCAGCAGCGGGGCGGGTTTTGTCATCAACATCCTGCCTTGCTGCATGATCCCTCCCAGTCAGTCTTGTCACCTCTCAGGGTGAAGGCCTATCCCGCCGTGTCACTGACGGAACTGACCTCTGTCAAAGCCGCGCAGCAGACGACCACGAGCGTCTGCCTTTTTCGTTTCTCCCCTTCACGTGACCTGATTCAACTGACTGTGAAACGTGTCCGTCATCAGATTACTTGGGAGCCGTGATGGCCGCGGGTCAGCTCTTATTGACCGTAGATGGGGGGGCTGCGAGTGCTGTGACAGAGACTGGGCGTTCACCAACGCCTCTTCAATGAGCCACCCGCTGACAAGACGTGGCCGGAGCACGACATGACTCCGATCAAAGCCAGTTGCCTGTGATACCTTATCCAGTGTGTTGATCACACCTTCCGTCCAATACTGGCCGTCATGATCGGTTCTTTACAGCCACCTGAGCCAAAAGGCCAAAAGCCGGACGGTCTCTTTGAAAGAAGGTTTTCACTGATGGGTTTCTCGTGAGACGCCAACTGAGTCCGCATGATGCCCAACATTGTGGCCGCCGTCTCATCGGACTTGTTTCTGCGCATTGTAAAGTGGCACACCCGACAGGATTCGAACCTGTGGCCTTCGCCTTCGGAGGGCGACGCTCTATCCAGCTGAGCTACGGGTGCCTATGGACATGTCTATAGGCGAAGCCTTAGCGGGCTTCAACGCCGAAATCGAAGAGCCGACGATGTTCTGGTCTTCAAACTCTGGCATTTGCGGTTGACCTGGTCTTTTACTGATAAGCCAGACGACGAAGAGGCGCCGTTTCAATGGAGAACAGATCATTGGCATTTAAATGCAGCAACAGGCAGGGTTTGGCGTAAAGGCGCTTGGCCGCAAGCATGGGATCAGCGATGCGACCTTCTTTTGTGGATGCTGTGCGGCTTGCAAGGAGCTTCTGGTCGTCTGAACATGTGATCGACTGCGTACTTTTGTCAGGCCTGTTCGTGCGGCTGACGCTGTGCCGCTGGCACGGATAGTGATGCGCGGCCCGGGTACAAATTTCTAACAGCGTGCTCGGGGCTCGGAGACGGAATGTGGTTTTCCCCACCCGGATCGTTTCGATCATGTGCCCAAACGCATAACCCTGGAACCCGGCAAGCCCCGGTGCCGTCACATCCAACGAAGCCCTAAGCCCTACGAGGTACCGGGGGCCGGGCTGACTAGCGACGATGGAGCGGCTACCACCGCAGGGGCCTAGGGTCAGGACCCATTGATTTCCGACGAACGGCGTGATTCACGGTTCGAAAAATGAGCGGTGACCATGTCTGATCTTTTCTGGTTGAGTGACGCGCAGATGGCGCGTCTTGAGCCTTTCTTCCCCAAGTCCCACGGCAAGCCTCGCGTGGATGATCGGCGTGTGTTGAGTGGGATAATCTTCATC
The DNA here is from genome assembly GCA_022448925.1 of Paracoccaceae bacterium. GTDB lineage: Bacteria > Pseudomonadota > Alphaproteobacteria > Rhodobacterales > Rhodobacteraceae > JAKVCP01. The sequence goes on along the minus strand of JAKVCP010000050.1, from coordinate 213 downwards.
AACCGCAATGGGTTACGCTGGCGCGATGCCCCTGCTGCCTATGGGCCGCACAAGACGCTGTACAACCGTTGGAAACGGTGGAGCGACAAGGGTGTCTTCGCCCGGATGATGGCCGGCCTGGCCGCCGAACACGGCGAAAAGAAGACTGTGATGATCGATGTGAGCCTGCGCAAGCGCCACCGGTTCGAGCGCGCAGGCGCAAGTATCTCAAGG